>CAIYPA010000394.1 GCA_903927965.1 uncultured Bacteroidia bacterium
ATTCGTGACGATTAACTCTTTAACGACCTGAAATTAACCATTTTGACTGAACAAACCAAATAAACCGATAAAAGATTCAGGAAAGTTATCAACAGTATATAGTTGATTTATTGACAATTAAACGTTTTCTTAGAGAAACTAGTTATTGGCGATTTTAAATGGAAAACCTCAGTCAACCTTTCAATCAACAGAAACAAAATATTGGATCTGGGCAAGAATGCGGATGGATCTGAGATTAACATGATCGCTTCTCCCAACGGCTATTTTGCAGTAAATGTTTATGAAATTGTAAAAGGACAACCCTTAGGCATCCTTTGGGGGTTGAAATCGTTAGGTACATGGAAAAGCAGTGAAGCAGCAGACGCGGCAAAGTTTGGCCTTGTTCCCGGTAATCAGAAATTTGAGGATTTAAACAATGACGGGATGATTAACCAGAATGATTATCAAAATCTCGGATGTGCTCAACCAAAATATACTGCAAGTTGGTCCAATGATTTCAGTTACAAAAACTGGACTTTAAATGTTTTCGTCGTATCAACTCAAGGTCAGAAGACATGGAACGCCAATAGGTTAGCAATGTTCGGAGGTCAACTTGACAACAGATCAGGACAGGCTACAACAACTGAATTTCTGAACCACTGGACACCTACCAACGAAACCAATATTCCGACGGACAACACGCAAACCAATTCAAGCATGTATGCCGAAGACGCAAGTTTTATCAAACTACGCAATATAAGTTTATCCTACAATGTACCGAATACGTTGCTCTCGAAATTTAAAATCAAATCCCTGAGTTTAAACCTCAGTGGCCAAAACTTGCTCACCATTACAAAATACAAGGGGTATGACCCGGAATCATATACGATTTATGGTGGTGCTGGAAGTGATGATGCGGGAACTGTAGATTGGGGTACTGTTCCAAATCCACGTTCTTTTACCATGGGTGTTCGGATTGGTTTCTAGTTTTCTTTTATTTAATTAAACAAAATATGAAAAAGCAAAATATCACACAACTACTGGCATTTTCGCTGGTAATCTTATCCCTGATTATTGCGAGCTGTCAGCAGCTCAATGAGAATCCACTGGCATCTATCAATTCAGTAACTTACTACAATACCGAAAATGATTTGATTACTGCTTGTGCAGGCAATTTCTATCCGCTGGTCAAAGGCTGGTCGGGGCTTGATCAAACCAATGGATATTGTGTTGCATATGGAGGAGATGATGTCACATCCCTCTCTAAATTAGGGACTGGGTCTACAGGTAATAAAGATAAATACAGTCAGTTTGATGTCATGAATGCACCTGCCACAAACAGCGCTATTTCAAGTGCCTGGAATCCTTTGTGGGGAGCCATCAGGCAGTCAAATGACATTATTGCCAATTACAACAATGTGACAGGTCTGTCTCAGGCTGACAAAGACAAATACGCAGCCATTGCATATTTTGTAAGAGGTTTCTCCTATTTTTATTTAGCCCGGACCTGGGGGGATGTTCCGATTATAACCAAAAACTTGTCACCGGGTACGCCGGCTCCCAGAGACCCTGTCGCAAAAGTTTATGATCAGATTGTATCTGATTTACTTTGGGCCGAGAAAAATTTACCTTTAAAGAGTGTGTGGGGATCAAAGTATTATGGTTTTCCGTCCAAAGGAGCCTGCCAGTCAATTTTGGCAAAAGTTTACCTGACAATGGCTGGATATCCACTTAAAAAAGGAGCTTCCTATTATGCTCTGGCGGCCAACATAGCATCAAAAGTAATTCAATCCAACCAGTACGATTTGTGGGCAAATTACGGGGACGCATTCAAGATCGCCAATAACAATGGTAAAGAATCGGTATTCGCCTTGCAGTTCAGTATTGCATCCGGAATGGGAAATAACATGTACGGAATTTCAGCCATGCCAGGCGAAGAAAATGGTTGGGATGATTATATGAGTGAATTGGCCTTCTATAAAAACTATCCTGAAAGTCCGCGCAAGAGGGATTGCTTCTACGATACCATATGGGTGACCAGAAACAACATAAGAGTCAGAGTCCCGTATGATCAAACTCTTACACCTCGTCCGTATTTTAAAAAATTCAGGGAGGGAGGGTTTGTCAATCCGCAGCAACCATGGGTTGGCACAACAACCGGTGGAAACCACGTCCAGGATCTGGTTAGGTATTCAGATGTTCTGCTGGTTTTTGCTGAAGGCCGTGCAAAAGGACTTGGTACCCCAAATGATTCTGCCTATTGGGCTGTAAATAAAGTAAGAACCAGGGCCGGATTACCCAATTTGGTTGGCTTGTCTGCTGACAATTTCAATAAGGCAGTCGTAGACGAAAGAGCATGGGAACTGGCAGGCGAATTTCATCGTTGGTACGATATGACAAGACTCGAGATGGTTGAGCAAGTGGTTGCTGCCAGAGACCCCAAGGAAGATCCTATTCAGTCAAAGAATATCAGGAATAGCTATTTGGCCCCAATTCCTTCCTATGATATGTTATTGAACCCGCAATGGACTCAGAATCCAGGATATTAATTTATTTTTTCATGGATTAAATTAGTTTAGTTTTTTAGCAAGTATTAGTTTAATTTTCTGGAAGATGGGAGGACGAAAACGTCCTTCCGTCTTCCTTTTTTTGTGGGTAACATAAGGCCTCGGGTATTGTGCAAATTTCACTCAAGCTCTAGTAACAATACATTTTTATGCTATTTCTTAATTGCAATACTTCGGTAAATTTTAAGCAGCAATTTTGCCATAATCCAATAGTTCTTTGACAATTTTTTAATTTTTTGGCGTGTTAGGGTTGATAGCAAAAATGCACTTAAATCGTTCGAGCATCAAATTGTTGTTATACATTGTTTTATAGTCTGACAGCGAGAGTGGTTTATCCTTGTTACTCTTGATCACCAGCCAGTCTTGTTTTACCAGATATACCTCGATCAGTGATGCATTAAAATGAAAATCCAGTTTGTTTTTACTTTTTGCTTGACAGGAAGTCAGACCATTAAACTGCTTTGCATCCCGATACAGAAATTCATAAGAAGGATCAAATGCCATAACCCTTTCATCAGAAATGGTTTGATTGATCAACCGGGTATTAAGGAAAGGAAGTCAAACTTTTTCACAAACTGGTTCCTGTATGTTTGTTCACAAATAGTGCTGAATCGTCCAAGTTGCAGGAAATTAATCCTACCTCTGATGCTCATAATATGCCAAAGAACGCTAACAATAAAATCCTTTCGGGATTTATTCAGCTTTTTGAAAACTTCACTTTCTAATACACTGAACATTAATACATTAGCCGATTTGTTGACATTAGGAATTATTTTAAAAAAATTACGGAATAATCTTTTAAATTACTGATATATAAGGTATTAACCAAATATGTCCCTGCTTATTTTTTATTTATCTTACTGATATTCAAATATTTATATTAAAATTTACCGAACCATTGTTATTGCTTATATAGAATTATTTAACCCAATCAAATATGAGCAAAATAGTACTGGACTTGAGCAAAATTAAGTAATTCTCAACCTGATAATCAAAATACATTTGGTCGGGAAAAATGTCAAGTCTTTATTTAGCATAAGCAGCATTGAAATATTCCTGATTTTAAATTGAAACAATATTGTATTGTCCTCAAAAACTGCTATACTCGAAATATTTCAACAAATTAATTAAAAACACTAAAATCTATAAACATGAAAAAAACACACAACAACGTAAATAAGAAGCAATAGCAGTAAATCAACGCATATAAATATTTTGAATTGAACTTTATTATGTAATGTAAAACTAAAACACTTTTAATCGACACAAATATATGAAAAACAATGCTATGAGCACAATTTTGAGGAGTTTTAAACTACGATCATTGAGCCTATTCTTTTTGTTGTTTCTTCTGTCTGTTTCTTATATAGGCTTTTCACAAGAAACCAAGATTGAAGAAAAGAAGCCCAATGCCTCGACGCAGAGGAATAAATCCTTGGTTAAAAAGATTACTATTTCGGGTCAGATTACTGACGAAACCAATCAGCCGGTTCCGGGTGCTTCAGTAATAGTAAAAGGCACAAATATCGGAGTGGCAACTGACGTAAACGGCAGATATTCAATTGATGCACCTGAAAATGGTCAATTAAGGATATCCTTCATTGGCTACGAAATTCAGGATTTGGATATTAACAGCAAATCTGTAATTAATGTGGTATTGGTTCCATCTCAAAAGACTTTGGATGAAGTCGTTATTACAGCTTTTGGAACTCAGAAGAAAGAAAATGTCACTGGATCAATTGCAACCATATCTGGCAAGGATTTAGTTACAACTCCCGTTGGAAATATAACAAACATGTTGGCCGGGAGTGCAACCGGGATTTCGGGATTGCAAACAAGTGGTGAGCCAGGTGTAAATTCAGCACAGATTTATATCCGAGGGATTGCAACCTATGGTAATACACAACCACTTTTTGTAATTGATGGTGTAGAACAGCCGGCTGAACAAGCTTATGCAGAATTAAATGGAATTGACTCAAACGAAATAGATGGAGTAAGTATCTTGAAAGATGCTGCCTCCACGGCAGTCTATGGAATCCGTGGAGCCAATGGTGTAGTGATTATAACAACCAAACGAGGAAAGGAAGGAAAACCTGTTTTTAGTCTTTCTTTAAATTTTGGTTCTACCAAAGCAACAAATCTTGTCAAGACGGCAACCTCATATGAATGGGCTTCAATGAGAAACGAAGCAATTTTGATTGGGAATAGGGATTTAGGCGATGTTACTCATAACAGCTTATTGTTTAGTGTAGATGATCTTTGGAAGTTTAAAAACAACCGGGATTATACACCTGCCGAAGTTTCGGCAATGTCTAATCTTACAGAGGCACAAAAGGCACAGCTAAATGCCAGTCCTGCTATATATTATGGCAACTCCGATGTCGTTAGCGACGTATATGGCAACAGTGCTCCGCAAATGCAGTTGAATTTTAATGCGTCAGGAGGAAATGACAGACTAAAATACTATACTTCACTGGGTTACTTTAAACAAGAGGGTATTGGGCCCCACATTAAGTATGGTCCCGTTGAATCTAAGTCTACTTATGAACGCTATAACTTCAGATCAAATTTCGATCTGAAAGTTGATAAGAACACGTCTGTCTCATTAAATTTATCAGGACAGTTCAGTAACAGAAATGGGGATGGAGCAAATTCAAGTGCTTATGGCATCACCAATCCATTTGATTTAAATGCCCGTTATAAAATTTTGGATCAGGCAATCGTTGAAGGCAATGCTACAGCTGCTCCAATCTTTATTGACGGGAAAATGATTAGTGGTTATGCAGGTGCCGCTGGATCTTTTGGTAATCCGCTTGGGTTGAAACAAAGTACACAGGTTAGTCCGCTTAACGCGATCGTAGGTTCCGGACTTGGTTTCTTATCCCAGACCCTGTTGGACAATAGTATGAAAATACTTCATAAAATGGATTACATAACCAAAGGACTGTCGATTCGCGCAACAGCAAACTTTCAGCAGAGCTATACAAAATGGGTAGCACAATTGTATTCACTGCCAACCTACACCGTACAAAGAAACCAGGCAAATCCCAACTTATTTGATTTCTTCGGCGGAGCAGTTACCAATAATACCTATAATCAGAGTGCAGGTTTTAATTCAACATGGAGCAAAATGTATTTTGATGCAGGAATTGATTATAGTGGAACTTTTGGAGATCATAAGGTTACAGGCTTGGTATTGGGGAAGGCGTCACAGTACAGTCAACCGTCTGATGCCAACAATACCCCTTCCGGAGTAATGGGATTGGTTGGACGCGTAACCTATAATTTCAAGGAACGCTATTTATTTGAAGCCAACCTTGGTTACAATGGAACGGAACAATTTATTAAAGGTAAGCGCTTTGGATTTTTTCCTGCTTATTCCGTAGGTTGGGTGCCAACCAATGAGGGCTTTTTAAAAGGGAATAAGATTGTCGATTTCTTTAAAATTCGGGCTTCCTATGGTGAAGTAGGAAATGATTTGCTGGGTACTACAGGCCGCAGATACCTTTATCTTCCGAATTCATACTCAATAAATTTGGGCAACGGCTACAATCAGGGATATTATTTTGGCAACAGCAACGGTTCAACCTCCAATCCATATTATAAAGGTGCACAGGAAGGCAATCTGGGGAATCCATTGGTTACCTGGGAGCGATCACAAAAATTGGATATAGGAGTCGAATCACGTTTCTTGAAGGATAGGCTAACTTTTACAGCCGATTATTTCAATGAAAACCGAAACAACATTCTTACTACTTCGGGGATCATACCTGTGACATTTGGTGCCGGAGCACCACCTATCAATATTGGTCAGACCTATAATGCCGGTTACGAAGCCAACCTAGGTTGGAATGATAAAATTAGGGAAGTGGGCTATTCTGTTAATTTAGGTTTGAGTTACTCCAAAAATAAAGTGGTTTATCGCGCAGAAGCTCCAAATCCATTTGATTGGATGAACCAAACAGGCAAACCGATTGGTCAGTATTTTGGCTTAATAAGTGATGGATTTTTCAATACTCCACAGGAACTTGCCAATCGTCCTTTCAATACCTATTCGAACAACGTGGCAACGTTGGGGGATATTCGTTACCTGGATTTGAATGGCGATGGTAAAATTGACAATAAGGATATTGCACCGATTGGCAATACCAATTTACCACAGTATCATTTTAATGGCAAATTCGGGGTTAATTACAAGGGATTTGATATTAGTGTACTTGTGGTTGGCTCTGCACATGGCTCCTATTATTTGAACAGCGGCTATACTTTGCCATATTATAAAAGTTTAGGTAACGTCTATGAATGGGCCTACAATGGACGCTGGACGGCAGAAAAGGCAGCATCCGGAGCAAATATTACTTTCCCGCGAGCACTTATCGATGGGAGCAGTACTTCCAACAGTTTCCTCACCAGTGATTTTTGGCTAAAATCCAATGATTTTGTCAGAATAAAGAATTTAGAAGTGGGTTACACTTTTTCCACAATAATTGTCAGCAAAATCGGATTAAGTAACCTTCGGCTGTATTGCAATGCAAACAATATTTTCACCTTCAAAAATGCATTGTCACCATATGGTATAGATCCTGAGACCACAGACACAGGCCAATCGTATTTGTTCCCACTGACTCAGGTTGTTAACATTGGTTTGAGCATGAAATTCTAATTCAATTAAATTTTATCAATATGAAAAAGATATTAATATATTTTTTATTAGTCGGAGTTTTAACGGGCTTTAATTCATGTCAGGATTATTTTCTTCAGCAACCTGATGTTACGGGAGTAGCTAACCTTAATCTGGTATATTCAAGTTCGGTCAATGCCCTTCAGGTTATATCGCAGAACTATAGCAATTCATTGGATGAGAGTATTGCAAACTTTATGAGCGGATCCCTCCAGTATTCGTCTAATGGAAACTTGGGTTGTTTCTCAGATGAATTGGGTCGTGGCTATAACTTTCAGCAGATGTATCAACTTCCAATTTTAGGTATGGATGCCAATGGCCATTCCACAGGTAATTATGGTCAGACCTTCTCGTTTATACGGAATGCATGGTTGGTCTATGAAAATATTGATAAGGTGCCTGATATGAGTGCAGCCGATAAAGCAACCATTAAAGCTGAAATGATTGGATTAAATGCTTACCGTTACATGGGAGGATTCTATCGTTATGGTGGTTTGCCGCTGGTAACGAGAAGCTATGATGCCAATGAAAATTTGTCTATACCAAGATCCAGTTTGGATTCGACCTTGCAATATACCTTGAAATTATGTGACAATGCCATTGCTGGTTTACCCGATGCCTGGCCTGCAAACATGTCGGGTCGTCTGACAAAAGGGGCCGTTTTGGCCATGAAAGCAAGGGCATTACAATTCGCAGCCCGGCCATTGTTCAACAGCGCAACTCCCTATCTCGATAATGGACAGAACAATAATTTAATCTGCTTTGGAAACGCAAACACAACACGTTGGGATAACGCTATAACAGCAACTTTAGCCACATTAACATGGTGTAAGGCAAATGGTTACGATATTATTAATACAGGCGGTGCTACAGCCGGAGTCCCAAATCCAAAAGCATTTGATGATTATGGAAATGCAACTTCAACTCCAAGCAACAAGGAAGTGATCCTTGCATTTAAGACCGACAATAATACCATGGCGACCAATAATATTGGGTGGGCATATAATTATTCATCCTATCAAACTGTATCTCGCTATGATTGTCAGATGATCGGAACCTTGTACAGTATGTTTAGGAATTACCAGAATGCGGATGGGACTGAGCCAAGCTGGCCACAGGTTGGGGATGCCGCTCCACGTCCAGCTTCTGACTTCCTTACAAGAATGGCTGCATTGGAACCACGTTTCCAGGCCGACCAGATTTTTGCGGGAAAAGATCCGCTTACTTGCAACAATCCTACCGATTCAAAATGGACTATTTTGGGCTGGAGCTATGGGTTGGCAAATTATGGAACACCTTTCCCGGGAGCTTCAACAAATACCTATGGATGTTGCTATTCTACGAAATTTTATTATAAAGCAGGTTCAAGAGTATGGTTCGAGTTTCCGATATTTCGGGTTGCCGAGCTCTATATGAATTTGGCAGAAGCTTACAATGAAAAAGGGGATGCAGCAAATGCGCTATTAAATCTCAATATAGTGCATAACAGAGCAGGTTTACCTGCAATAACGGAAACCAATCAAGCAAAGCTCAGAACAATTATTCAAAGAGAATGGGCCGTAGAGTTTTTCCTCGAAGCGCAACGGTTGTATACGGTAAGACACTGGAAGTTGCAGAATATCAGCAATGAGATCTTAGGTGGTGATGTAAAGGAATTTCAGTTTACGGTCAAATCAACGAGCGGTAATGTAAACCTTGCGGCCAATCTACTGACGTATTGGCTTGCACCAACCTATACTAAATTTTGGAGCCCAAGAATGTTTATGGAACCGATTCCGCAATCTGAAATAAACAAAAAAGTAGCATCACAGAATCCGGGATATTAATTTCCTGTTTGGTTTAATACTTTAAAAACTAAATTATGATGACAAAAAATACATTTATAATAGCAAGTGGAATCATTATAGGGCTGATGTTTCCGGCATTTAACGCTGATTTGATCGCTCAGGAGGTTGTACCTGCTAAGACGGATACAATTGTTGCTTGTCAGACACCAGGAAGATTGTTTAATTCGACAGGTGTAAACAATACACAAGCTGTTTCAACCCTGAAAGGGGAGGATATAAATTCAGCAGCCACGAGTATTACGAATTCACTATTCGGTGTCTTACCGGGTTTAATTGTAACCCAAGGTTCCGGTGAGCCGGGATTTGATCATGCAAATCTGAGTATTCGGGGAATTGGAACATTCAATACAGGAAGTTACAATTCATCTGTAATATTTGTAGATGGATTTCAGGTTGATGCAAATTACTTCTACAACATGCCCGCCTCAAAGGTTGAAAGTATTTCAATTTTGAAAGATGCAGCATCCCTGGTGACTTTTGGCAATAATGGTGCAAACGGGGTGATATGGATTGTTACAAAGAAAACAAAGGTTGGAAAACCAATGATTTCCTTGAATTTCCAGTCTGGTTTCGGAAGTCCTGAAATTATCAATAAGCCTTTAAATTCATTTAATTATGCGAATTTATACAACCAGGCAGTAAGCAATGATCATAACAATGTGTGGACTCCGTATTATTCTGGCGCACAATTGCAGGCTTATCAAAACGGTGCAGGAACCAATGTCGATTGGTACGATCAAGTGTTGCGCAAGCAAGCTCCCTACACGAGTGGAAATATTAACTTGACAGGTGGCGATGTTCATACGCTGTATAACATTTTGTTTGATTATATGAATCAACAAGGACTTTACAATGTTGCCAATGCTGCAAAGACCTCCAATGAGCAATTTAAAAGATATGGTCTAAAAGGTAACCTTGCTTTCAACTGGGGAATCTTTGAGGCAAAAGTAGATATCAATGCCAGGTTGGAGGACAGAATGGCCCCAAACTACGTTTCAAATTTCTCAACTTCCCCAATTTGGGCTGATTTGGCTAAATATCCCAATAATATTTATCCCGTATATGATGATCCGGACAATCAACACCTTTCCGGAACCACCATATTTAAAAATAATCCGGTTGGTACTTTGAACGGTTTAGGGTGGGAATCAAATCAGACCCGTTACCTGATGGCTAATTTTAACTTGAAAGAAAAACTAGATTTGGTCACCAAAGGTTTATATTTAACTGAAGCAGTTTCGTTTTTAAGTAATTCCATCAGTACCTACAATAAAACGGCCAACTATGCACGTTACATTAACGGCGCAACAACAACAACCGATCAGACAACTTCAATTCTGGCCTCTGCAAGGGGAGCCAATGCACAGGAAGATTGGAAACAGGCGATTGTTACCTTGGGCTATGACCATTCATTTGAAAAGGGCATTTTTTCCTCAGCCGTAAATTACCACTTGTCTCAGTTCACCACCGAGAGTGTCAACAATCGCCTTGCAACCTGGCAAAATGTAAGTGGCAGATTTAATTATACCTATGATAACCGTTATATCGCCGAGTTAGGTTTTTCTTATTTTGGGAGTGATGCTTATGCCCCTGCAAAACGATGGAATCTTTATCCTGCATTTTCAGGTGGATGGATTGCTTCAAACGAGACATTTTTAAAAGACAATCAGGTTGTATCTTATCTTAAACTGAGAGGTTCATATGGATTGGTCGGAGGAGAGAATTCAGCAAATAATATTTTAAATAACGGACGTTATTTGTATCAGCAATATTATGTCGGAGGTGGATCTTACTATGTTGGAAATACTACTCCTACGGCACAAGGTGGATTAATTACCTCATACATTGCGAATCCTAATATTGGACCCGAAAAAAGTTTAAAATCCAATATTGGTATAGAGTTGACATTGTTCAAAAAATTGGATCTTATCATGGATGTTTTCATGGACAAACGTAGCCGAATCCTGGTATTGGATAATACGATACCTGCTGACTTGGGTAATATTACCTACTACAGCAATATTGGCAATATGACAAATAAAGGATTTGAAGTCTCGGCAAGCTATACGAATAATGCAGGTGCTTTTAATTATAAATTGCTTGGTACGGCATCGTTCAACCGCAATGTCATTGATTATATGTCTGAAGTACCTACTGCTTTCCCATATAACGCACAAACAGGTCGTTCTGCAGGCACTCCAATTGGTTTGATCGCAGCAGGATTGTATCAAACGACTGATTTTAATGCGAATGGAACATTAAAGGATGGAATTGCAAAACCTGCCTTTGGTCCAGTGCAGCCAGGAGATATTAGATACAAGGATTTGAACGGAGATGGGTTGATTGATCAGACGGACTATACAGCCGTTGGAAAACCTGCTTTCCCAGAATTAATATACTCATTTGGCGCGAATTTATCCTACAAGGGATTTGATCTCAAGTTCCTTTTCCAGGGTACGGAGGGAAGTTCAATCAACTTGCTTTCATCCAATCAAACTGTCCCTTTTGTGAATAATTCAACAGCCTACGCAATTGCACAAGGGGCTTGGGCATATTATCCGGATCAGTCAATTGATACAAGAGCTACAGCCACTTTTCCCCGTTTGACGCTTTCAGGCAATAACAACAATTATCGCCTTAGTTCATATTGGATAAAAAACAATGACTTTCTGCGACTCCGTTATTTGGAACTGGGATATACCTTCTCCTCTAAATTACTGAAGAGGGTGAAAATATCCAATCTTCGGTTGTATGTAAATGCCACAAATCCAATCACGTGGAGTTCGACAACAAAGAATTACAATATTGATCCAGAATCATACAACGGCTACCCCGTCCTTAAATGTGTTAATATGGGATTTTCAGTTAACTTCTAATCAATCATCAAATAAGAGATATGAATATGAAAAAGAATAAATTGTATGCATTCGTTATTTTGGGAATCTTCGTTGTGGCTGGATTCGGTTGCAAGAATGATTTTCTGAATACGAAATTTGATACTTTGCGCATACCAGAAGTATTAAACACTGATCGAAATAATTTGTGGTCTTTTGGGAATCAATGTTATATAAATATACAATATGGTTTCACCGCTCTGGATAATAACCTGTTTGCCACAGCATCTGATGAAGCACAACAGGTGGCAAGCACTTCCAATGCACAATCTTTTAACAATGGTGCAATTACACCCTATATCAATCCGTTATCCGGTTTGTACAAGACCTATTACGACGGGATCAGATCTGTCAACTTCTTTTTAGATTTCGCTAAAAATGGGAGTGCATTGTTAAGATTGAATCGTGATACGCTGATCACAGACTCATTGAATTACAGGTTGGATAAGCAAATGCTGAAGTATTACATTGCTGAAGCTCATGTATGCAGAGCATTCTATTATGCCGAGTTAATCAAAATGTATGGTGGCGTTCCGATCATTAGCGCGACTTTTGATCAGGGAACTCAGCAGTATTTTCCGAAAGCAAGTTACGACGAGGTTGTGAACTACATTGTTACGGAGATTGACAACAACAAGGCATCCTTGCAGGTTAACTGGAAGACGGACACCAGATATGCCACATCAGATGGTCGTTTCTCGTTAGGTTCTGCACTCGCTGTGAAAACCAGGGTTTTGTTGTATGCAGCCAGTCCATTGCACAATCCGACGAATGATGTAAATAAGTGGATAAAAGCTGCCGCCGCCGCAGCTGAGTTGATGGCAACACCGAAGTTAAACTATGCCTTGAATGCCAGCTATGCAACCTTTTTTACTGGTGCAAACCCCCTGACAAGTGCCGAAACTATTTTGGCAGTTCGCAGACCGGTTAACAATACGATTGAAACACAGAATTATCCGATTGCTACTCCAGGTGGTAACACCGGAATATGTCCGTCAAACAATCTGGTATCAGATTATGAGTATATTGGCGCTCCAAATGCATCCAATCCCTATTTAAACAGGGATCCACGTCTGGCGGCAACAGTCGTCTATAACGGTAGTACATGGAACAGCAGGGTCATCAATGAGGCTCCTGGTGGAAGTGACGACATGACAGTGCCGCTTGCCAGTAAGACAGGTTATTATCTTAAAAAATTCCTCACTGACAACCTCAACCTGGTTCAGGGAGGAACAGCCCAAAATCAATGGGTTGCATTTCGTTATGCTGAAATTCTTTTGGATTATGCTGAAGCTATGAATGAGGCTTATGGTCCAGATGGACTTCCTATCCCTTCGACAGGTTATTCATTGACTGCAAGACAAGCATTGGCACAAGTACGTGCACGTGCCAGTGCCTCTTTGCCTTCCATTACGACCGTCGACCCTGCCGCTTTCAGAACAGCGCTTAAACACGAGAGAAGAATTGAACTTGCGTTTGAAGATCATCGCTTTTGGGATCTCTTGCGTTGGAAAGATGCTGAGATTGTGTTAAACCAACCAATACAGGGTATGCAAGTAACTATGAATGGCGGTATTGCTGTTTATCAGCCATTAAATGTTGCGAATAGAATATTCCATGCACCTGCGAATTACTATTTCCCATTCGCGTATTCTGATGTTGCCATTTCAAATGGTACTTTGGTTCAGAATCCTGGTTATTAGTCTAATTTTAATTAAAATTACAATGAAAAGAAATACAATAGGAGTTACTTCGTTTGTAACAATTGCGTTATTATATGTGCTGTTAAGCGGTTGTGATAAAAAAAGCACAAATTATGGACTGAATGTAATTTACATGCCTTCATCAGCAGTCTCAGGTGGTTTAAATCTTAATTATCCTGTTCCAGCTGGTTTAGACTCGGCAACCTATAATTTTACTAAAGATTCTTTAAATAACAAAGTTACTGTATTCTTAGGAGTGTCAGTTTCTGGACAGCAAGCATCAAATGGCTTCACGGTAAAGGTTTCTGTCAATAAAGATACTACAAACCAGATTATTGCAGGCAAAAGTATTGCTAATGCCATTCTTTTGCCTGATAATTTGTATTCCCTACCAACATCAGTTACAGTGCCGGCAAATATGAATTCAGCAAGTTTCAATTTGCAAATTGATGATTATAACTCATTTAAAACAATTTGTAAAGGGAAAATGGCTTTGTTAACGGTTGTAATTAACAGCCCGTCCAATTACAGTTTAAATACTAATTTAAATAAAACTGTTGTTATAATTGATGTTAATAAACTGATTGGCATAAAGCCATATCATATATATTAGTTCAAACAATTTGCTTACTAACAATCTATTATATCTATTCATAAAGATCCAATTAAAGATATTTTTGTTGGATCTTTTGATTTTATTTCTTCTAAAAACAGATGTTTTAGGAATAGGTTTGTCGAAGTAATCATCGGAAAGGAATCATGTAAAATTGGATATTTCACCGAAATACAAAATAAAAGATCAGATAATTAGCCAATTAATATGACCATAATTGCAGATTTCGGAACAATGAAGAAAAAATTTATTGTCGTAATATTATTGGTATTTATTATAGTTGGTTGCAGTAAAACCATCATTGTGACCCATCAGGTCGATTTACCCCTAAATACAGATAGTATTGTTAGCATAGAAATTGATCAAAACAGGAGAGGTTTTGTTATCCCACCTGCATTTCAGGGATTAAGCTATGAAATGAATATTCTGGCGACCACCCCCTCTTTTCTGAATGTTAGTAATACCGTTCTGATTCAACTGATTAAAAATCTTGGTCCAGGAGTCCTGAGGCTGGGAGGCAATTCAAGTGATGATATCTTGTGGACAGGCACTGCAAGAGCGGCAGGTACTCCAGCCAATTCACTTACCTCAACTGAGATTGACAATCTGGCTGCTTTTTCCAAAGCCATTGGCTGGCCGGTATTGTTTGGATTCAATATGGGAACTTATGATCCCGCAGTTGCTGCCAATGAAGCAAAATATGTAAGCTTCAGTCTGCAGGGCAGCCTGCTTGCATTCCAGTCAGGCAATGAACCGGATGGTTATCATTCATGGAACCCCAAAAGAGCCTCAACCTACTGGTATCCTGATTTTAAACCTGAATGGGAAAGTTATTTTTCTGCTGTGAGAAAGGCAGTGCCAAATGTTCCTTTTGCAGGTCCCGATATTGCCTATCGGTCGGATTGGGTCACCCCGTTTGCCGCGGATGAAGGCAGAAATGTTGTGCTATTGGATGGCCATTATTACCAGAATGGTCCAGCAAGTGATCCGGCCATCAATATCAGTTCGTTGTTTACACCAATACCGCAATACACTGATTATTTCAAGGTGATTGGCAGCGCTTCTGCAGCTTCCAACATTCCCTGGCGAATCACAGAATGCAACAGCATTAACGGGGGTGGCAAGAGCGGCGTAAGCGATACGTTTGCTTCGGCATTGTGGGCACTTGACTTCATGTGGATGGTGGCACAGAACGGTGGGCAGGGGGTGAATTTTCACGGAGGGAATGGCGGTGCTTATTCTCCTTTTGCCACTTCCGGAGGTATCCCGTATGCCCGGCCAATCTATTATGCATTTCTTGCCTTTAAATACGGTAGCGAAGGTTTCACCGTCGTTCCGGTCACAGTTGGATCGACGAAGTATAGTTGCAGTGCCTACGCTTGCATCAAAACTGGTGTTACCTCACTTACGCTGATCAATAAAAATGCAGCTAAAGGACTAATCTTCAAGGTTCAACTGTCTGGCAAGGCCGCGGTTTTGCATATTGCCAGGATGTCAGCTCCACTTATAAGTTCCACTTCCGGTGTTAAATTCTGCAACAGTGCTGTCAATGCCAATGGAACTTTCCAGGCAGGAAGCACCGTTGACGTTTCTGTGATTGGCCTGGATAACTTTTCTGTTGTCGTACCGGCAGCAAGTGCAGCGGTAGTATTGATACAATAAAAATCAGTTACGAAATGAAAAGGGTATTTCTTCTAACATTTATTTCAAGTGTATTATTTACACAATTTATTCATTCTCAACAGGTTTATGAGAATACTCTTTTTCAGTTGCAGCAAAATTTTATGGATTTGCGCTTTGGGATGTTTATTTGCATCGGAAGCCCTACTTATCAGGACGAAGATTGGGCTGATCCAAACATGGATCCGGCTATTTTTAATCCTTCAAAGCTTGATTGCAATCAATGGGCCAACGTAGCTATTTCTGCCGGAATGAAATATGGATGCCTTACCACCAAACATCACAGTGGTTTTTGTATCTGGGACACAAAAACAACCGACTACAATGTAATGAACAGTTCTTACAAACATGATATTGTGAAAGAATATGCCGATGCATTTCGTTCACATGGACTAAAAGTTTGCTTGTATTATTCGGTGCTTGATATTCATCATAACGTTCGCGCTGGATGGATTGATCCAAAAAAACATACCCAATTTGTTAAGGATCAGTTGACAGAATTATTGACCAACTATGGAGACATTTCAGAGTTGGTAATTGATGGTTGGGATGCAGGCTGGTCGCGGATTTCGTATGATGATGTCGATTTTGAACAAGTCTACAAACTCATTAAGAAATTGCAGCCCAATTGTTTGGTGTTGGAGCACAATGCAGCAAAATATCCGGCTCAAGAAATGTTTTATACCGATGTAAAGCATTATGAGCAGAATGCTGGTCAGAAAATATCGAAAACGGCAAATGATGTTCCGGCACAGGCTGGAATACCGATTAATTCCACTTGGTTTTGGAAAACCAATTCACCAACGGAACAACTAAAAAACGTTGATTCAATTGTGATTAACAATCTTTTACCTCTTAATGAGGCACACTGCAATTTTATATTGAGTATTGAACCGAACCGGTTCGGACTTATTGATGACAACGCTGTTCAGGCATTAAAGTTAATCGGCCAGAAGTGGAAAAACACTGGCCATGCACCCAAATTGCCACGAGAAACGAAACCTATTATTTCACACAACTTAGCAAAATTCCAGAAATCAAATTCAAGTTGGTCTGATTTTTATTTAAGTGATTTTGGTAATGATGACGATTTCAAAGGAAGTGCATGGATTTCAAATACAACAGTGAAAGAACCTTGGTATGAAGTTGATTTTGACAAACAGCAAACGTTTAATATGATTATTATTTCCGAACTTTTTGATGGTAAAAAGTTTAAGGAAATCCGAATTCTTGACTACACTTTGCAGTATTCTGATGGTATGAAATGGTTGGATATTCCAATTGAGAAATCGAATAGAATAGTTAAAGTACACCGTTTTCCTGCCGTCCAAGGCAACAAAGTTAGGGTGATGATTAATAAATTTTTACCGCGACCAACAATTGCTGAATTCGGGGTTTATAATGACTAATGTTTCGCACATAAAAAAAGTGCTTAAAACATTGTGTTTTAGATAAAAAAAGTAGCATGGAAATTTTGTTAAGACCTTAAAATGTAGTAATTTAAGGGCGAATCCAAAACAATACTGCCATGCTACAGAAC
>CAIYPA010000395.1 GCA_903927965.1 uncultured Bacteroidia bacterium
ACATGGTAGCAACTGAAATCGGGGCGATAATGATTGAGCATCGTCTTATCTGCATGGGATACTGCCATTTGCGTATATGAAAAATCACCAGATCGTCCTGATGCCCAAAGCAACAACTCAAGGTTCATCATATTGTCGATGATAACAGGATACTGCCAAACATCTTTTCTCGAATCCCATGAGCGTATCAGGCCAACTTTTGGATTGTACCGCGTCGCCAACGATTTTGCTCCTGTCAGCATCACCTGAATATAAGAAGTATCACCAGTCAATCGGAATCCGTTGCCGAAGCTGCAATTTAAGATAAAGCCAACATCATGGTTGTTGGTCGTAAATTTTTCACGTTCAACACGGGCCGTGTATTTTTTCGCATAGCCAAGCAGTTTTTCATCCTTGGTGTTTTCGTACAAATACCAAAGTGAACCTGGGAAAAACCCACTGGTCCACCAGCGCGAATCGGAAGTGACCATTTTCCCATTTTGATAGGTCCGCGGAAGGATGCTGTCCTGACCGGCATATTTTTCGGCCATCCGGAGGTACTGTTGAGCAGAAAAATTCAAAGCTTCATCAACAACCTGATTCATAGGTTTTTCCTTTGAAAGAAAATTGCACGAAAAAAAGACTGACGCAAGTAGAAGGATTATCAAGGGTCTCATTGTACTTTATTTGGTTATGATGTGAATTAGTTTGTCCAGACCTGACAGGTTTCGAAAACCTGTCAGTTCTCAGAATATCCATACAAATAAACACAAAATCTCATGTTTTATAACAAGTTAATCGAAGGAACATTCAATATTCATTCTACTTCTTCTATTTTTGTGCAACGAATATGAGAACTTGTGGAAAACATCAAACTCAACAAAAGATTCATTCTGGGAATTACCCTTGTCTCAGCCATGGGAGGGCTTCTTTTTGGTTACGACTGGGTCGTCATCGGCGGTGCCAAACCTTTTTATGAACGATTTTTCGAAATCACACAATCACCTAATCTTCAAGGTTGGGCCATGAGCAGTGCCCTGATTGGCTGCCTGTTCGGTGCAATTATTTCGGGTTACCTGAGCGACCGTTTTGGAAGGAAAATCCCATTGATTGGTGCCGCTGCCCTTTTCACAATTGCCGCATTAGGCACAGGTGTAGTCAACCAATTTACCTTGTTTGTCATTTTCCGACTGATCGGTGGCCTTGGGATTGGGTTAGCCTCTGCACTCTCACCCATGTACATCGCCGAAATCTCCCCGGCATCGATGCGCGGAAGATTGGTTTCGGTAAACCAACTAACGATCGTGATCGGTATCCTGGCTGCACAAATCATCAATTATCTTATTGCCGAAAAAGTCCCGGAAGGTGCGTCTGACCAGCTTATCCTCCAATCGTGGAACGGACAGACAGGTTGGCGTTGGATGTTCTGGGCCGGGACGGTTCCGGCATTGCTGTTCTTTCTGTTGGCATTCCTGATTCCCGAAAGCCCTCGCTACCTTGGGAAATCGGGCAAATGGGACGCCGCCTTACGCATCCTTGAAAAAATTGGTGGATCTGCCTATGCCATCGAAGAAAAAAACAACATCGCGGAAACACTTACCGGAACCGATACAAAATCGGAATGGAAGGCTTTGGGCAACAAAAAAGTGAGGCCGGTCCTGATTTTGGGAATCGTCCTCGCCATATTCCAGCAATGGTGCGGTATCAACGTGATTTTCAATTATGCCGAAGAGATCTTCTCCTCTGCCGGATATTCGGTGAACGATATCCTTTTCAACATTGTTATTACCGGGGCGGTGAACCTGATCTTCTGCCTGCTGGCAATGCGTATGGTCGATAGCTGGGGACGGCGTAAGCTAATGCTGCTCGGCTCGGCAGGACTTGCACTGATCTACTTTATTTTGGGGACAAGCTATTTTTTCGAGTTGAAAGGGCTGGCCATTTTGATGCTCGTTATGTTTGCCATCGCAACCTATTCGCTTACTTTGGCCCCGATCACCTGGGTGATCCTTTCGGAGATTTTCCCGAACAAGATCAGGGGCGCTGCCATGGCAATTGCGACAACCGCTTTATGGATGGCCTGTTTCGTCCTCACTTACACTTTCCCAATCCTGAATAAATTGCTCCAT
>CAIYPA010000396.1 GCA_903927965.1 uncultured Bacteroidia bacterium
CGTGATTATTTGAGGATTTGTAACCAAGGTATTCCATAACATTGCTGGATCCACATCCCGACGATGCGGCATAATTCCCATGTTTTGCAACCGATGCCCCCGCCCCGGCAATCACGAAAGCCGATAAGGTCGAGATATTGAACGTATCCTTTCCATCCCCGCCTGTCCCACACAAATCGATTGTATTGAAGTCGGATAAATCAACAGATAAACAGGTCTTTAGCAATGCATTTCGAAAACCTGCCAATTCGTCAATTGAAATTGTGCGCATGTTGAAGACGGTAATAAACGCGGCAATCTCTGCATCGGAGTATTTCCCTTCCGCAATTTCAAGCAGGACAGCTTCTGCCTCTTCTATTGTTAGTTTCTTATATTCAAACAGATAAGATAATAATTCTTTCATGGTCGTATTTTGTAAATATTTTCAAACTTTGTTTTCGCATTTTCTTTCTTTTCAGTGGACAATTTCGACATTGAGGACAGATCTCCCTTTTCCGTTCTCCCTTCTCCGCTTGCCAAAATTAATGCCTCACCCAGTTTTCAAGTATCTTTTCTCCGAGGGGTGTCAGGATCGATTCCGGATGGAATTGAACACCCTGAACATCGAATTCGCGGTGCTGGAACGACATGATCCTACCCTCGTTGTCGAGGCTGGTGATCTCAAGAACCGCAGGAAGCGAATCTTTTTCCACGATCCACGAATGGTACCGACCTGCATCGAATGTTTCGGGCATATCCTTGAAAAGATAGGATTTGGCGACCACCTTGATCGGGGTGGCAATGCCATGAAGCACGTTGTTCATGTTTTGCAAAGTACCGCCAAACGATTCACCAATGGCCTGATGCCCAAGGCAAACCCCCAAAAGCGGTTTTTTACCCGCATAGTTCCGGATGACCGAAAGCATGGTACCGGCTTCAACAGGGATGCCTGGTCCTGGTGAGAATACGATTTTATCGTACCGGCCAGGTTCTTCATCGGATACTTCGTCATTTCTTTTGACGGTTACCTCCACGCCTTCAAACTTTTTCAACGCGTGTACCAGGTTGTAGGTGAACGAGTCGTAATTATCGATTACTAATATTTTCATTTTGGGTCTGATTTAATTTTTTAATTTTTTTTCTTCTTTTCCGGGGACTTTTTGGACATATTGGACAGATCTTCCTTTTCCATTTCCGGTCTCCCTTTTTCTCTCCATCTTACCCTCTCATTTTATCCCTTTCGCCATATCAATTGCCTTCTTCAGGGCCGCAAGCTTGTTCCCAACTTCCTGCAATTCGCTTTCTTCGTCAGAGGCTGCGACCACTCCGGCACCAGCCTGATAAAAGAGGGTATTGTTTTTGCTTAAAAAAGACCTGATCATAATGGCATGGTTAAAGCGGTTGTCGAAACCAATGAAACCAATGCAACCACCATAATAGCCACGATTTTGATTTTCGTATTTGTCGATCAGTTCCATGGCTTTAAACTTAGGTGCCCCTGAAAGTGTCCCAGCGGGGAACGAATCGCCCATTACACGCACCGGATTTGCCCCTTCTGGCAGTACCCCCGATACCTTAGATACGAGGTGGATCACGTGCGAATAGAACTGAACTTCGCGGAAAAGCTCCACTTTAACATCTTTCGCGTTGCGGCTTAGGTCGTTACGGGCAAGGTCAACAAGCATTACATGTTCTGCATTCTCTTTCGGATCATTCGAAAGTTTCTCGGCGAGCAGTTTGTCCTGTGCATCATTTCCAGTCCGGCGGAAAGTCCCGGCAATTGGGTTGATTGAAACCTTTTGTTTGTTGATCTGGAGCTGTGCTTCAGGAGACGACCCAAATATTTTGTAACTTCCATAATCGAAATAAAACAGGTAGGGCGAAGGATTAATGGAACGAAGGGCGCGGTAAACATTGAAATCGTCGCCCAGGAAGTGTTGCGAATATTGCCTTGAAAGCACGATCTGGAAAACATCGCCACGGAAGCAATGTTCTTTTCCTTTGGAAACCATGGCTTTAAAGGCATCGTCCGTGATATTTGAAATCTCTTCATTGACTGTATCAAATGTAAACGAAGCAAAATTGCGGTTGGTCAGAAGGTCTTCAATGGCATTCAAGGATGAAGTTTCACCCTCGAACAGGTTTTCAATCAACTGGATACGGTTCTGGTAGTGATTGATCGCGATGATGTAGTGATAAAAAGCATAATGGATTTCGGGAATTGCATAACCTGGATTTACGGGATGGTTGAACTTAATGGTCTCGAAATACTGCACCCCATCGTAACTTACATAACCGAAAAAGCCGTTGGCAGGAAGTTCTGTGGAACTGTTTTCGGAACTGAAACATTCAAAGAAAGCCTCCATCTCATCGGCCAATTGACCGCTTTTGGTGATCTGGCCCACCTCCATTTTACCATCGGGATATTTTCGTGTGGTTTTAAACTGCTCAACCTCAATCGAAGCTTCCGGTTTAAGGCAAATGAACGAATAGCTGTTTTCGAGGCTGTGATGGTCGGAGCTTTCGAGCAAAAGTGCGTTCGGATAAATATCGCGCAGCTTAAGATACACACTCACAGGAGTTACCGTGTCGGCCAATATCTCCTTTACATTTGTTTTAAAATTGTATTTCTTCATTTTATTATATTGTTTTGAATGATTGCTGAATAAAAAAAACGGCTTACCGTGATCCGATAAGCCGTTTCCCTTGCACAGGGCCACAAGAACTTTATCCTTTCACGTTTGTAAAAAGTAATCCTGCCAACGCCATGCCCAAGTATTTTGTGATAACTGTTTCATTTATAATTTGTTAATTTTTTCACCCCCATCCCCTGAAGGGGTGTCATTCTAACCTTGAAATATAAAAAAACCGGCTTACCTGTTAAGGGTAAGCCGGCTGAATGTATTTTAAAAAATACAATATGGCTTCACCTCAACAGAGGAAAGTGTTGCCCCACCAAAGCCATATTGATTTAAATGTCTTCATCGTTCTTTTTTGTTTCGGTACAAAGAAAAACAATTTTTCTGAAAAATTCCCATCTTTGCAAAAAAAGTTAATGGCACTCCTTTTAAATATCGAAACTTCAACCGAAGTGTGTTCAGTGGCACTGGCCCGCGATGGCATTGTGGTCTGTTCACGTGAAAACCTGACCGGTCAGCATCACGCCGAGCTGTTAACCGTTTACATCAATGAAGTATTAAACGAGTGCCGGATTGTTAAGGGGCAGATTGATGCAGTGGCAGTATCAGGAGGCCCTGGTTCCTATACAGGTTTGCGCATTGGGGTCTCTGCAGCAAAAGGGTTCTGCTATGCTTCAGGTCTTCCACTGATTGCCCTCTCCTCACTGGAAGCCATGGCCAGTTTTGTGATTCGAAATCTTTCTGATTATCAATATCCTGAGAAGGAAAACCTCTTGTTTTGCCCGATGATTGATGCCCGACGTATGGAAGTTTATACAGCCTTTTATGATCGGCGTGGTAGTCAGGTCCGTGAAATAAAAGCTGACATCATCGACCATCAGTCCTATCTTTCATACCTTGAACAGAATACTGTCTTTTTCTTTGGGAATGGGGCATTCAAATGCCGCGATTCGATCAGCCATCCAAATGCCTTATTTATCGATGGGATTTCGACTTCCGCCAAAAGCATGGCAACTTTGTCGGAACGGGCTTTTCAATTGAGGAAGTTTGTGGATGTTGCTTATTATGAGCCTTTTTACCTGAAGGATTTTGTGGCAACCATCCCTGTCAAGAATATTTTTAAAGGTGGCAACCAATGAAAAGAGTCCTGATCATCACCTATTACTGGCCGCCAAGCGGGGGTGCGGGGGTGCAACGATGGTTGAAATTCACAAAATATCTGCGCAATTTCGGATGGGAACCTGTTATTTATTCACCCTCAAATCCCGATTACCCTGTACTGGACGCAACTTTGGCTGCAGATATTCCCATCGGCCTTGAGCAAATCACCTATCCAATCTGGGAACCCTATCAATTTTACAAGCAATTCACTGGCAAAAAGAAAACGGATAAGGTCCATCCCGGACTATTGAGCGACAAAAAAACATCTGATTGGCTGGAACAGTTTGCAGTGTGGATACGAGGAAACCTCTTTATCCCCGATGCCCGTAAATTCTGGATCAAACCTTCCATTCGATTTCTTATTAAATATCTTATTGATAATAAGGTAGATGTGATTGTCTCAACTGGACCTCCCCATTCTTTGCACCTGATCGCCATGGGAATAAAGAAGAGATTTAATATCCCCTGGCTGGCTGATTTCCGTGATCCATGGACTGATATTGATTTTTACAATGACCTGAAAATTTCAGCTTTCGCTGACCGGAAACACAAAAAGCTTGAATTACAGACGATTAAAAATTGTAATGAAATGGTTGTGGTGAGCCGGGAAATGAAGGAAAACTATGAGAAGATGGGTGGCCATAACGTCCATCTGATCACCAACGGTTTCGATCCGGAAGATATTACCAGTGAAATGGTTATACTTGACTCAAAATTCTCCATTGCACATGTTGGTTCGCTTTCGCCCAACCGTAACCCGAAAGTGTTGTGGGAGGCACTAGCAGGATTGTGCACTGAAATTCCAAACTTCAGGAATGACCTCGAAATAAAACTTGCCGGAAATATTGACCAATCTGTTTTAAATGACCTTGATCGGCTTCACCTTACTAGCCAATTGAACCGTATCGCATATGTCCCGCACGATCAGGTGGGTGTTCTGCTGAAACAATCAGCAGTCCTGCTTCTAGCCATCAACAACAGCCCCAATGCCAAAGGGATACTGACCGGCAAATTTTTTGAGTACCTTGCAGCCGGAAGGCCAATTCTGGCGATTGGTCCAGCCGATGGTGACCTGGCCCAAATACTTGAAGATTCGGGTGCAGGAGCAATTTCCGGCTATCACGATCTTGAAGGATTGAAGGTAATCATCCGTCAGATGTATGAAAAATACCTTAATAATGAATTGACCGTTAATCCCAAAGGGATCGAAAAATATTCGCGCAAAAGCCTTACAGCTGAGTTGGCCCAAATTCTGAACAATATCACAATATGAAGAAAATCGTAACCATAGTGGGTGCACGTCCCCAGTTTGTGAAAGCGGCGGTGGTCAGCCGTGCATTGGAAAAATCGGGAATTGAAGAGGTGATCGTCCATACTGGGCAGCACTACGATCCCAATATGTCGGCCTTGTTTTTTGAGGAGATGCAAATTCCATTGCCAAAATACAACCTGGAAATTAGTAATTTGAGTCATGGGGCAATGACCGGAAGGATGCTTGAAGAGATCGAAAAAATCCTGATTGCTGAGATGCCTGAGCTAGTCCTGGTTTATGGTGATACGAATTCCACGTTGGCGGGGGCTCTTGCCGCTTCAAAATTGCATATCCCGGTAGGTCATGTGGAAGCAGGGCTTCGTTCCTTCAACAATCTGATGCCGGAAGAGATCAACAGGGTACTCACCGACAGAATTGCCTCTGTTTTGTTCGTTCCAACGACCACTGCCATGGAAAACCTTCGTAAGGAAGGTTTTGAAAACTTTGATTGTCAGGTAATTAATTGTGGAGATGTGATGCAGGATGCTGCACTTTTTTATGCTGGTATTTCTGATCAGCATTCAACCATTATGGCTCAGCTTAATCTTGAAAACGCACCCTTCTGTCTGGCAACGCTTCACAGGCAGGAAAACACCGATGACCCGAAAAAGCTGAAGAATATTTTTGATGCACTGAATGAAATCAATCGTACCACCCGTATAGTTTTGCCGATCCATCCGCGAACGCGTAAAATTATGACTGAAGCGGGAATTCATCCTTCATTTGAACTTATCGACCCGGTTGGCTACCTTGATATGATCCAGTTGCTTAAAAATTGTAGGACTGTATTGACAGACAGTGGCGGTTTGCAGAAGGAGTCCTATTTTTTCAAAAAATATTGTTTAACCTTGCGCGATGAAACCGAGTGGATTGAACTTGTGCAGAACGGTTACAACCTACTTGCAGGAAACGACCCATCGAAAATTCTTGAGGCCTATTTGGAATTGTTGTCCAAAGCATCTGATTTTTCGGGGAATCTTTACGGAGATGGACATGCTTCCGAAATTATTGCGGAATATTTGGCAAATTTGTGAAATCGGAGACAGGAAATCGGGACTTCGGCTCCGCTCAGTCACCGAAAATGAGAGATGAAATCAGTGAAAATTTACGGGATCGGCGAGGAGAAAAAATCTCCCGCAGATATCGCAGATCAACGCAGAAAATATTTGACCTTTAAGTTAAAAATTAAGTAGGATGGATGCAATAAAAATGGTTGACCTTCACGGTCAGTATTTAAAAATTAAAGATGAAGTCGATCAGGCCATCCAGGAAGTGATCGACACAACTGCATTTATCAATGGGAAACAGGTAGAGGCTTTTGGACATGAATTGGCCGATTTCGTCGGTGCAAAGTATGTGGTTCCATGTGCAAACGGGACCGATGCACTACAGATTGCCTTTCAGGCATTGGGCCTTCAACCTGGCGATGAGGTTATTATGCCAACGTTCAACTATGTGGCATCCGCGGAAGCGGCTGCATTACTGGGTCTTATCCCAGTATTTGTCGATGTCCACGAAGACACCTATAATATCAACGAAAATGGGATCAGGGAAAAAATCACATCCGCTACAAAAGCAATTGTCGTGGTCCATTTGTTCGGGCAATCGGCCAATTTGTTGCCAATACTTGAAATTGCCAAAGAGTATAAGCTCAAAGTGATCGAAGACGTCGCCCAATCGCTCGGTTCGACCTACACCTTTCCTGATGGGGAAATCAAAAAGGCCGGCTCGATAGGCGACATCAATACCCATTCTTTCTTTCCAACCAAAAATTTGGGTTGTTTTGGCGATGGCGGGGCTTTGTCAACCAATGATGAAGATCTTGCGAGGAAGGCCCTGATGATCTCTCGGCATGGTCAGGGACAAAAATATGCTTACGAAATGATCGGGTGCAACTCAAGGCTCGATACATTACAGGCAGCAATCCTGCGCGTAAAATTAAGAAATATAGACAGTTACCTGAAAAGCAGGGTTGGGGCTGGTCGAACCTATAACCGACTGTTGGCTGATGTTCCAAATGTTAAGGCCCCGGTGCAAAACGAAACATCCTATCACACATACAATCAATATGTTATAAGGCTTGAAAACCGTGATAAAATCAAGGAAAAGCTCAAAACGGAGGGGATACCCACGATGCTTTATTATCCTTCGCCGCTTCACCTTCAAAAAGCCTATGCGTATCTTGGTTATCGGCCCGGTGATTTTCCTGTTGCTGAAAAGCTGTGCAGCGAAGTGCTTGCTTTACCGATACATACCGAAATCACAGCTCAGGAACAGGAATTGGTTGTCAATACATTAACCAAAATAATCAAATCATTATGACACAATACTTTGCTCATCCATCGGCAATTGTTGACGAAAACTGCGAGATTGGCGAAGGGACAAAAATCTGGCATTTCAGCCACATCATGTCGGGTTGTACAATTGGACTGCATTGTAACATTGGTCAGAATGTGGTTGTTTCGCCCAAAGTGGTTTTGGGCAATAATGTGAAAGTCCAGAACAACGTCTCCATCTATACCGGTGTAATTTGCGAGGACGATGTATTCCTTGGTCCTTCGATGGTTTTTACGAATGTGATCAATCCCCGAAGTGCCATCATCCGCAAGGATGAATACCGTAAAACGGTAGTCCGGAAAGGGGCTTCAATCGGGGCAAATGCGACAATTGTTTGTGGGAACGAAATCGGGCAATATGCCATGATCGGTGCTGGTGCAGTCATTACAAAGGAAGTTCCAGCCTACGCTCTGGTCTATGGGAATCCGGCAAGGCAGAATGGGTGGGTCAGCGAATATGGGCACAAGCTTGTATTTGATAATGAGGGTATTGCTGTTTGTCCTGAAAGTGGCATGAAGTATCAATTGACTGAAAACAAGGTGTTTAGAGTTGAATAGCAAATAACTTCCGGCAACTGGCTGCTAGCCGCTAGCTGCAAGTCGCCAGTTGCATTATCTAATAACAAAAATCCACTTTAAGAATGATCGTCAAACAATTTCTTTATAAAATACTTGGTGTTAAGAATTACCTGGTTGTGGTGAGCAAGATGTTCTTCATCTCTTATTCACTGGGTTGGCTCAGGAACAACAAAACCTTCGATTGCCATTACTTTGTTAAGAAGATGGTCCGCAATGGGGACCATGTGATCGATATTGGTGCGAACCTTGGATACTATTCCAGGCTATTCGCGCAATTGGTTGGACCAAACGGCAAAGTATCCAGTGTTGAGCCGGTTACGCTTTTTCGAGAAATTTTGAAAATCAATACTTCTGGTTATCCCAATACCACAATTGTCCCATATGCCTTGGGAACGGAAGACGATAAGCCCATCACAATGGGGATTCCCAAAAGCAATAAATACTTGCGCCACGGACTTACAAGGGTATTGGACAACCATGAAGATGAACCTTTCGAATTTATTTTTTCGGAAAAGATGTTCACCCCGGCGACTCTGTTCGGGAAGCTGGAACGGTGCGACTACATTAAATGCGATGTGGAAGGTTACGAAATCCACATCATCCCGCAACTCGGGTTTCTGTTGTCAAAGCACCATCCGATTGTACAGATCGAAATTGAACCTGCCAACCGGAAAGCGATCCTTGATTTTCTGGCGGACTACACCTATTCTGCCTTTTATCTCGAAGCCGAACATCTTTTGCCGGTTGGGAAAAATCCTGAAGTTATTTTTGGTGATTTCTTCTTTTTCCCGGAAAATAGAATGAATTTAGCTGCACCCTTTTTGGTCAACATTTAAAATCTTATCCGGGATGAGGCAAAAGTCTGTTCTTTTTGTTTACGTGAATTACTCCTCATTCGTCAAGGCCGATTATGAGATGCTCTCCTTGTTTGCAAATGTCACAAAATACCAGTTCAAACCTGGGAAAGGCATTTTTAAAACGGGATTCTCACTATTAAAGGAACTTATATTCCTGATATTTAATGGATTAAAATTTGATTATACGCTCATCTGGTTTGGGGATTACCATTCCTTATTGCCCGTTCTTTTTGCTAAACTATTCAGGAAGAAATCTTTTGTCGTGATCGGAGGGTACGATGTCTCAACCCTTTCCGAATATGGGTATGGTGCTTTTACCAATCCCGTAAGGGCGTTTTTTACACGGAATACCTTTAAATACATGGGTCTTGGCTTACCGGTTGCCGAAGCCCTAAGAATCAAACTATTAGAAATAAACCCTAAGGCCAATGCCGAAACCATTGCAACAATTTGTTATCCTGATAAATTTACTTTTGAAGATTATGACCGACCGAAACGTGTGGTCACAATCTCCACTACAGAAAGTCAGCAACGGCTGATGGTCAAAGGGCTGGACCGTTTCAGGGAATTGGCCATTTGTTTGCCTGATTTTGAATTTGAGATCTTAGGTGTCCATGAAAATGCAAAACACTATTTTGAACCGGTTCCTGCCAATCTGATTTTATCGCCACCCATTCAGTTCGATAAGTTGTCCCATGTTTACCAGAGAGCATCCTTTTATGCGCAATTGTCACGTTCAGAGGGACTTCCCAATGCTTTGTGTGAAGCCATGTTATGTGGTTGTATCCCTGTCGGGACAAATGTGGGCGATATTCAGGTCACGATTGGAAACACTGGATGCACAATTGGGGAATGGGGAACCGAAACTCTGGTGGAATTTATCCGTCAGAATCACACCAAACGTGAATTACGGGATCGTGCAAGAAACAGGATCATAGAGCTTTACAATCCTGAGAAAAGGATTCAAAAGTTCAAACAACTAATGCAATAAACCTAAAATTTGGGGTGTTCGAGTTTTTGTGGCAAAAAAATTAATGGAATGATGACTTCAACAACGAAAAAAATGTTGATGCTTACCGATGGGAGCATCGATCATGCAAGCGCAAGGATCAGGGCATTGCAGTATATCCCCAATTTTGAAGGCCACGGATACCGGGTTTCCGTTATTCCACGCGTCCCCAAACGACCTTCCAATCTTTTCGGCAGGTATTTTATTTTCCCTGTATTGAAACGATGGTTTGCACTAAAGATGTTTCTTTTTATACTGTTGAAATCTTGGGATGTTGTGTTTATCCAAAGGATCTTTATCAACCCATTTCTTATAAAGTATTTGAATAACAGTTCTGTACATCTGGTTTACGATTTTGATGATGCAATTTACATCAATCCGGGAAGGCCTTCAGACGGGGAGAAAACAAAATTGATGGTAAGAAACGCCAGCCAGGTTGTCATTAGTACCGATTTTCTTACACCTTTTTGCAATAGCTGTGGCGCAAAACCAGTCATCATTCCCTCTCCAATTGAAACAGACCGCCTCAAACCTTGCGAAAAATCCAAAACCGGGATTTCTACCATTGGTTGGATCGGATCGCCCTGGACATCTGTATTTTTAGCTGTTATTGAAAAGCCACTTCAAAAACTTGCCGCCAAATACGCGTTCAGGTTTCTTACCATAGGTGCTGCTCCTGATTACCGGATTGAGGGTGTTGATCATGTAGCACGACCCTGGGTTTTTGAGAATGAAAACGATGACCTTTGCCAGATGGATATTGGCATAATGCCTTTGCCGGATACCGGTTTTGCCCGGATGAAAGGAGGTTATAAACTGCTGCAGTACTTCTCTGCAGGAATCCCTTGTGTCGCAAGTCCGGTGGGTATCAATCAAACGATAATTCAACCAGGTGAAAATGGTTTTCTGGCACAAAACGATGAGGAATGGTTCGATTTACTTGAAAAGTTAATACTTGAACCTCAACTCAGGTCTGTTCTTGGCCAAAATGGAAGAAAGGAGGCAATAGCAACCTATAGCCGGGATGTTTGCTTTCGAAATTTGATGGAGGTCGTAAAGAGTTGATTGTATAAACTTATTTGGAATTAAACAAAGAATGAAAACGTAGATTGGTTTCTGAATAACCATAAATAGTCTTTAAAATCTAAATTATTGCATCACTTGTTCATGGACAATTATAATGAACTGAATGAATAAATTATTGCTGACATTCTGTTGTATTGTTGGTTTGTACAATTTGGGGGTCGGCCAGGCGGGGTTCATTATCCCTGCATCAGCTTGTTTGGGTCAAAGCTTTTCTGCAGAAAATACCTCAGTTGGAGGATCGACATTCTACTGGAATTTTTGTTCCGGTAATTTGGCCAGTAATCCCATAGGCGATAATTTGGGCAATATCGGAAACCTCAATATGCCGGTTTATTCAATGGTAATAAAAGATGGATCAAATTATTTTGTCTTTATTACAAATTTGGGAGATGGGACCATTACACGGCTCAATTTTGGCAATAGCTTATCTAATAATCCAATAGCTACCAATCTGGGCAACCTTGGCGTTTTGGTACGAAATATTGAAGGGATCCAGATCAATAAAGACAATGCAACTGGAAAATGGTTTGGCCTGATAGCCGGGTTCTCAAATAATTATCTGCTCCGGTTGGATTTCGGGAACAGTTTGCAGAACACCCCGATTGCCGAAAACCTTGGCAACATCGGCAACCTCATGGAGAGCACTCATACCCTTTATACATTTGAAGAAAACAACAACTGGTTTACCTTAGTCGGCAATTACGCTTCAAGCCGGTTGACATTGCTTAAGTTTGGAACTAGCCTTGGCAACACCCCAAGTGCCACCGATTTGGGTAATGTTGGAAACTTAAATGGTCCGGTTGGTTTTTTTCCTGTTCTTGACAACGGGAAATGGTACCTTTTTGTTGCCAACCAAATCGGCAACTCCATTTCGAGATTGGATTTTGGCAGTTCTTTGACGAACCAGCCGACAGGAGTAAATCTTGGAAATATCGGGTCGGTTTTAAATGCTCCGCGTTCCATCATCATCATACGCGATTGCGGTATCGTCATCGGATTTGTAGTTAACGAAAAGAGCAACGATATCGTCAGGATAGCCTTCCCAAACGGTCTGACATCACAACCAACCGGAGAATCATTGGGGAATGTTGGGACATTTAGTTTCCCTCACCATATCTCCCAGTTGTTCCGCGATGGGGATGCGATATATTGTTTTGTGACCAACGTGAATAACAACACTTTAACGCGGATTATCTTTAAAGGTTGCCCTTACCCCGCATTCCCCTCTTCGGCCTTGAGAAACCCGCCACCAATCACTTATAATGTTCCTGGTGTGTACAATATCAGCCTTGTAGTCGATGAAGGGTTGCCTTCCCAATCCAATATCTGCAAACAAATCACAGTAGATAATCTTTCCATTTCTGTGAATCCTGTCAGTTCCGAAGTTTGTGAGGGAAGATCGACCCAACTATCTGCAACCGGTGCCACTACCTATTTATGGTCACCTGCAATTGGATTATCAGCCACATCGGGTGCAACTGTTGAGGCTGCCCCTCCAACAACGACAACCTATACAGTTGTAGGATCGGTCGGACAAAGCTGTTCTTCAACAAAAACAATTATGGTAAAGGTCAATCCAAAACCCACTATTTCTGTTGTTCCTTATAATCCCGAAATCTGTGAAGGTGATTCGGTCCAACTTAATGCACAGGGTGCCATGACCTATTCGTGGGCGCCACCCGATGGTTTATCGTCTCTCATCAATGCGAGGGTCACCTCCCGCACAGCTACAACTACAAAATATGTGGTGACCGGTACAGATAACAAGGGTTGTACCGGAACCAGGGACCTGTTGGTTACAGTCGATCCGAAACCTTCGTTCTCAGGAATTACCACATCATGCGGATCAAATGGTAAAAATTATTCCATTGATCTTGCAACTTCCGGTGACCGTTTAACTTCAAAATATGGACAGATCGCCTTGCAGAACATGCTTTACACGATCACAAACATTCCCCGGAATGTTTCAAATATAGTTACATCGTACTTATCCATAACCGGATGCAAGGACTCGGTCATTGTTCCCTACCCAAATTGTCCGTTGCCCCGTCTGTTTGTCCCTGAAAGTTTCTCACCTAACAATGATGGGATCAACGATCTCTTTGAGATACCAGGTATTGAAGCTTATCCCGAGGCGGAGCTGACCATTTTTAACCGTTTTGGACAAACTGTTTATATTACAAAAAGTTATAAAGACAATTGGGACGGGAGTTTTAGTTCATCCAATACCATTGAAAACCATAGGGTTCCTGTTGGTGTTTATTATTATGTGTTAAAACCAGATGCAACGATGGGATACATAAAGGGATTTATTTATATCGCTTATTGAACTACCGTTTGACCGAATTGATGGTCCGGTACCCAATCAGTTTATCATATCTTGACGAAAAGCCACGATAATAGACAAAGATCTGGTAATCATTTTCGGTTTCAACATGGCTTCCTTCCAAAAGGCTGTTGTTGATCAGGTTGTTCCCCTTTTCGACATAGACGTACTGATAATCGTAAAAGCCTTGTTTTAATGTAAGGGCTGCTTCGTATAATTTCAGTTCATAATTCCATCTCATTTTGTTGGCCGGAAGGCATTGCCAGTTGGACAATCCACCAAACACATAAATATCGCCGCCTAGAAGAGGTTCTTTTGTTTCGAGCGAAAAATGGACCTGTACGTAATCGGATTCAAGGTCAGAATCTGTTCCGCGGTCATTTTTGATCAGGAAATGCCCATTTAAATCATTTTCAAAACGGTAATTTTCATCCCTTCGGATTTCATCAGTCCGCAAGGTAACATGATAAAACGGTTTTAAGTATTCAATGTTCGTAACACCCAAACCATTTATCCTTAAGTTTTTGGTATCAAAATTTCTAAATTCGTTTCCACCAGCGAAAACATTTTCCCTGCTGAGGTCATAACTAAGTTGGTTGTCCCTCACAAAAAGCGGTTTAAGGTTGGTGAGGCAGTTGTCGGCACGCGAATTTTGCATCACCACCACTTTTACCTCTGTACGCGGATCCTGAATGCTGATCCTGGAATACGCCAGTTCAAAATCAATTTCCTGATCCCTTCCTTTGTAACCTTCAAAAGTTGAATTTTTGAC
>CAIYPA010000397.1 GCA_903927965.1 uncultured Bacteroidia bacterium
CAGAGAAACAAATAACAAAAGGTCAATTTTTTCAACAAAAGTTTGGTATCCGACTTTCAACTTTCTGTGCAGTGAAGTTTTCATCTCACAGAATAATCCGGATAAATTTAAGGAAAAGCCACTTTGAAAAATAGCTGAATTCCGGAATATTGTATCTTTGGTAAGGTGTCTGCCTGGTCCAATGATATAGTGTTCATCCCGAAAGCTTGCCATTGGCGTTCATTAAAGTAAATGTTACTAATCAGTCGCATTTATAATCGGCAATGACATTCAAAGCAGGCAACACTTTTTGCCCATTTTTAATGGCAGTGTCAATAATGGATCTCAGGATGGCAAAGTTTTCAGCAGCATTAAACACCTTGAACTGGCCGGATATTTTCTGTTTCACCTTGACATTTCGGATGGCTCTTTCTGAACCATTATTATCGGGGGGAACTTCTGGATGATAGAGGAAAGTAAAGACATGATCACGATACTTGATAATTCGCTTTTGAAAAGTAATCAATTCTTTGTGGTTTGGCTCCAAAGGCTCAGACAACAAATTATCCAACTCTCTTTCCAAATGGTTTCGGGTATGGTTTGGATAAAAGTAATCAACAGGAGTAAAGTGTTTTTTAAGTCTCTCCGCCTCCAACAACATTATTCGGAACCTAACCGGCCATGCTACTTTGTACCGCTCCTCAAGGTATTTGGTTTCGCGCTCCAAATGCGCAGTGCACAACTGGTGCTTGTTTACCGGCGTTTGAAAATGTGCTTTCCAGCAATCATGAACAAGTACAGCATCTTGAGATATTCCGCTCATATTCTCGTTAATCGTGGCAGTTCCCCTGTTGGTCGAAGCAGCAATGAAAGTGGCACTCTTGTTTTGCCATGTCCAGAACCAATACTTTTTTCCATCGACTTTCATCCCCGTTTCATCAGTACCAATAACATTGGAATTCAAAACTCTTTGCCGGATCATTTCATAAGCATCAACACCTTTGGATGCCAGCCTGTTCAACAGACAATGCAATCCTCCTTCACTAATTGGAATTGCAAACAGATCATGCAACATTTCCTGAAGTCTTTTAAATGGCACGTATTGTCTGATGCTCAGATAACCGATGAGTGCTTCAATATTTTTACCATATCTCACCGGACTATCAACACCTACAGGAAACTCACTTTCCACCAGTTTGCCACAGGTACAGGTGCACCGATAAACACGATGTTCCTTTACGATTTGCTTGATCATGGGAATGTCAATGACCTGACGTATGCCAAAAAGCTCAAAGGACTGGTTTGTCAGATTGTTTCCGCACTCAGGACAAAAACACGCCCGGTGTTCAATAACCTCATCCGGGTCTTCCGACATCTCCAACGTTTTTCCTTCATGACCGGGTTGTCCTCCCACTTTACGATCGCTTTTCTCACGAAGACTACTTGTGCGTGGAGGCCGATTTTCATCTTTAGAAGGTGGTACAGAACTGTTGTTGCTGTTTTTTCTGGTCGAGTTCTGTTCGACTTTTCGCTCAAGATCAGTGATTCTGGCTTTCAACAATTTGATTTCCTGCGCCTGCATCAGTATGAGGCGTTGCAATTCACCGATAATTATTTGCTCAGGAGTTTGCATAATTTATACTGCAAAACTAAACCTGAAATTCATTATTTCAAAGAACGCAACCGATTGTTTATCAACTTTTAAAATAATATTTGTTAGCATGTGCTGGATTTCAAAAAGCCAAAATAACACCAGCAAACTATCTTGTTAATTACCGCATAAAACTGTTAATAACGTTAATATTTACAACTGATTAGTTACATTTTTTTTGTAATTTTGGGCTGCTAAATTGTCCCAAAACTAAAAATATTCAGCCACGAACCAGTCAAATCGCGAGACACATATCGGACAGATCAACGTCCAGACGCAGGCCACTGACGCACACGGCATCGCCAAGGACATCGGCGGCGCTGTCAAGTCGAACAGTCTCGTGGATCACGCTGATAGGGGGATGATCTAATGCCGCTCGACCTTCCGTTCAACACGCCACAGCTCCCGTTCGGGCTGAGCGATCCG
>CAIYPA010000398.1 GCA_903927965.1 uncultured Bacteroidia bacterium
ATTCCCAGATAACCGTCTTCGTCCTGAGTGGCCAGAATCCTGTCGATGTAGTTCTTTACTTTCTCAATGGCCCGCTGATCTTCGAGCAGGAGTGCATTGCGGATGTAACCGTCCCACCAGTTCGACTGGGTTTCGGAGTTCCACCATTTGTATTGTTCATCCCCCTCTGCATCGCCCGATTTCAGGTTGCCCAGATCTTTAGCCTTGCTATGTTTCTGCAATCGTTCCGCACCATAAATGGGGTCATTGATCAGGTCGGGAACCAATTGATCGAGGTTTCCCACAAAACCAGCCATGTCTTTTTGCATCTGGGTTTTTAGCCAACCCGACGGCTTGATGCTTCCAAACGGTAAACGCTTGTATTTCTCTGGCATGGGAAAATTTTGTGCACTCATGGTGGACGAAAAGATCATCAGAAGGATAATAAAATGACATCTCATATTCAATCAATTGTATTTACTGGGTTATTTGTTTGTCATCCTGAATTTTAATTTGCCACCATCTATAATATTTGGATACCTTATAAATGGTTTTTCGATCAGTTTCCCGTTCAGAAAAGCTTTTGTATTATAGATATTTTCGGAAGATAGATTCTTTGCTTCTATCGAGAACGTCTTTCCATTCACCAGATGCAGCATTGCCTTTCTCAATTGTGGTGCACCCAGCACAAACATCGAGTTTGCAGGATTTACAGGATAGAATCCAAGGCTGGATAAAATATACCAGGCTGACATTTGCCCGCAATCATCGTTACCAATCATGCCGTTGGGCGTATTGTTGTGAAACTCGATGATCACCTGATGGATATACTTTTGACCCGTCTTTGGCTGGTTCGAGTAGGCATAAAGATACAAAATATGATGGCCGGGTTCGTTTCCATGGGCGTACTGCCCTATCAAGGCTTCCTGCCCCAGAAATTTGTTTGGATTTTTCGCTTCCAGGGTAAAGAAGTCATTGAGTTTTTGGGTAAATTCTTCTTTCCCTCCCAGAAGGTTCGTCATTCCGGCAATATCGAATTGTGCAGGAGTCCAGAAATATTGCCAGGCGTTGGCTTCGGTATAATCTCCCGGGTTATTCATTGGGGAAGTGGCTGCAAGGGGATCAAAAGGGGTTCGCCAGTTGCCTTTGGTATCTCTTCCGCGAAACAATTTAGTTTCCGGATCGAACAGGTTTTTGTAGTAATTAGCCCGATTGTAAAATGATTTGGCCGTTTCCGGATCACCCAGTTTAGATGCCATTTCGGCAACACACCAATCGTCAAATCCACTTTCGAGGGTTCGCGAAACAGCTTCGTTATCCAGCTTATCAAAAGGGTAATAGCCGAATTTATTGTACATTTTCCAATCTGAATTGATATGATTTTTGGTTGATGTTTCAACCATGGCCCTTAGTGCTTCTTTCTGATCAAAACCTGAAAACCCATTATTTACAGCCGAAAGGATCATTGGGATGGCATGGTTGCCAATCATACAATAGTTATCCTGGCCCCAGGCCGTCCAGATGGGCAAAAATCCCGCAGCTTTGTGGTGGAGCAACAATGAATTGATGATCCCGTTGATTTTTTCAGGGGCAATGATTTCGAGCAAAGGGAATGCTCCACGATAGATGTCCCAGATTGAAAGCGTTGAGTAATATTCCCCGGAAGGCGCCAGTCCGATTTTGTCATCGGCACCGCGGTATTTTCCATCCACATCGGCAATGTTCGATGGCTGTAAAAAGAAGTGATAGAGCGAAGTATAGAATATCTCCTTCTGTTTGGCATCAGCCTCAATATCTATCCGGCTCAGGTAATTGTCCCAGACTTTTTCGGCATTTTGTCTGACCTGATCGAAATTCCAGCCCGGTATTTCAGTTTGCAGATTGAGTTTTGCGCCATCCACACTAACGGTTGACATTGCGATTTTAGCTTGAAGCACTTTTGAGTCGCCAAGATGAAAATTCAACTGGTATTTTGGAGCATTCTCTTTCCTGGTTTTGGGAAGTTCGATTGACCGGGTATATGGCTGGTCAAACGTCAGGACGAAATAATACTTCCTCTCCACCCAATTTTTTGTATGACAATACCCTGAAATCGATTGATGATCTTCCATTTTTATTTCCGAGTCCAAAACCAGACTGTCGGTAAGGAAACGAAGCCCATGTTGAAAACTGGCCAAAACATTGGCATCCTGAGTTGGGAAAGTATATCGGTGAAAAGCCACCCGTTCAGAACAGGTCAGTTCCACTTTTACATTGTCTTTTTTTACAAGGGAATAATAACCAACACTGGCCCTTTCGGAATCTTTAAAGTATTTGTTTTTAAGATCTTTATCATTCTGAATGTCAAAAGGTAACAACAGAATATCACCCATCTCACTGATTCCGGTTCCACTGAAACGGGTCTGAGAAAAACCAAGTAGTATGCTGTCGTTAAACTGATATCCGCTGGTATAATCCCAGCCTTGTTCACGGTTGTCTGGCCCGGGCTGAACCATTCCGAAAGGCATAGATGGCCCGGGAAATGTATGCCCCGTTCCGTCAGTTCCTATAAACACTTTGACATAATGCGCATTGATTTGAGCATGCAGCTGAATTCCAAGGGTAATAAAAAGAACAAAAAGAAAATTCTTCATTCGTAAACCAGTTTATTTTGCGACAAATTTCCTCAATTTCCAAGTGTTCTTATTTGTTGGAATTATCAAGAAATTGTGTAATATTACCAAGTTTATAATCTATAAGTAATAAAATTTGATAATAAAGACCAAGTGAAAGCCGTTTTTGAACAGGTAACACCAAAAATTGAAAGCTCGTTATCTATCCTTCAATTGGAAATGAAACAATTCGACGGTCCTTACCATTTTCATCCGGAGTTGGAATTGACCTGGATCCGAAAAGGCAGCGGGAGAAGGTTTATTGGTGGAAATGTATCGGACTTTGAGCCTGATGATTTTGTGCTCATTGGGGCCAATGTTCCGCATTGCTGGGTCAGTGAAAATCAGTCTGGCGAGGAAAATGTACAGGCAACTGTAATACAGTTTAAGCAGAACTTTGCCGGTGAAACATTTTGGGAATTGCCTGAATTAAGGGGAATCAACAGGCTGTTTGGACTTTGCAAATCAGGTATCCTGATAAAAGGGGAAACCAGGCAACTTATAATCAGCAAAATGGAGAAACTAATCGCAGTTGAAGGATTTCAGAAACTGTCCCTTTTCTTTGAAATATTAGATACTCTATCTGCTTCATCCGAAATTGAAATAATTGATAATCAGTTTACAGGGTTTGCAACATCACCTGCTGAAACGGAACGTTTTCAAAGGATTTTTAGCTATCTGATCAGGAATTATCAACAGGAAGTCAGCCTTAAAGAAATATCCCAAATTGCTAATCTGACTCCTACAGCTTTTTGCCGGTATTTTAAGAATGTAACCCGAAAAACACTGGTGGAAATAGTTACAGAATTCAGGATCCATCAAGCGTGTCAATTACTTCGGAACTCTGAAAAACCGGTAAATGAAATATGTTTTGAATGTGGATTTGGAAATATCTCCTATTTCAACAAAACATTTAAAGCAATCACTGAACATACGCCATTACAGTATCGGAGCTTGTTTTTAGGGTAAAACATGTATAAAGTTTATAATTTTTTTACTTCTAATCACCAACTTTTTACTTTTTCCTTCAAGTCCCTCGCAGAAATAATTCGACCTTCGTTTTTCTAATTTGTTTTTTAGGATTCAGCAATTTACGAGCTTTAATAAATTCGCTGATCGCCTTTTCTTCTTCTTTCGTCATTTGATCCTGCCCCCCAATAAAATCCTCATCAAGTTCTGCTGATTTATGTTTCATTTTAGGAAATATAAAACGTGGTTATGCTATTTCAATTTTTAATCTATCTGGATTCATACGGTTATCGAATAAAGTTAAGATTGTAATCGTCTGTTCGTCATATCGATAATATAATGAAGTCTGTTTGGTGACAACAAACACATGAAGTCCAGTTACAATATCTGACTTTGGACAAGAATTGGGGAATTTTTGAATCTGGCTTAAGGATTTGTCGAGTTTTTTTATAAAATCATTCTTCACTTTGAGTGACCATTCCAATTCCAGATACTCAAGCAGTTCCTCAAGTCGGTTGGAAGCTCTTTTTGAAAGAATTATTTTCCTCATTATCTGTGTTTTCTCATGAATTCTTCATAATCAACAACTTCCCTATTCTCAACTTCTTTGATACCTTGTAAGATATCATCTTGTTGTTCTTTTGGGAGGGTTTCCCAAAAGTCCGCAGTCTGATTTTTATTGAAAATATTCCGAATTGATTCTAAAATACCTGGATTCTCAGTTTCTAAAACCAATTTCATGATCTCGATTTTTTCTGCTTGAATATTCATACTAAAATGTTTACAGACAAAATTAAAGAATTAAATGGCTCGATGCGCATTGGCACCTAAGTTTTCCCAGAATGCCCTGCTTTTATTCCTCAGAAACTTCTCCAAACAACCTCTTATTTTGTTGGGAGCTTCCATTTATTTATGTTTTCTGCAACAAGCTCAACACCCCATTGATAAAAGTCAGTGGGTGAATGGGGTTTCCGGGGATGTAAAGATCGATGGGGTATTTCGAGAGGAAATCTCGGTTCAGGGCAGGACTGTCGGCAAAGATCCCACCGCTGATGGCATCGATACCGGCAAGGATAATAATTTTGGGATTAGGGACTGCATGGTAGCAACGCTCCAACGGTTCGGCCATATTGATCGAAATGGGGCCCGTGATCACGATCCCGTCGGCATGGCGCGGCGAGGCCACAAAGTCGATCCCAAAACGGCTCACATCGAACTGGACGTTGTTCGAGGCGTTCAATTCCCACTCGCAACTGTTGTCGCCACCGGCTGAAACCTGGCGGAGCTTTAACGAACCACCAAACAAACGGTGGATCTCCTTGCGGATTTTATCGGGATCGACCAAAATGGCGCCTTCGTCACCTTCCTGGATGATCAACCGCTCCCTGACGTTGGAGGATAATTTGTAGTCGGTTGTAAACCTGATCTTTTCAGGATATTGGATGGCACACTCGCCACAAAATGTACATTTCCCCAAATCGATGGAAACGGGGCTGCCGGCAATGGCCTTGGTTGGGCAGAGGTCTATCAACGCAGCTTCATCGACTGCTGTTTTTGCAATGATGGGACGGCCCCTGAAGATTCCGGGGACTTTTGCTGTTGTGACGTCGGGGATAAACTGTTTACCCTGGTGCCACATTATTTTGATGTTTTCTAACATGTCTTTTTATTTAGGGACGTTGAAAGAGAATATATTATAAGCAATTTACTTTTCAAAATTCATATTGTCTTTGCAAACGAGGCTATATGTTTTCGGCCACAAAGGCACAAAGCCACAAAGATTCACAAAGAAAAACCTACAATTTCAAATAACCAAATAATTCATAATTAATTGAATCATTGTATGTTAATACTTAAATACAATTTTTTTGATACTCAATTCTATTAGGTCGTTATAAACGACCAACCATCAAGCCCTTCCCGATGCTCGGGACAAGCCGTTACAAACGAGGGGGATTGTCAATTCTGCGTTATTCTGCGGTTTCTGCGGGAAATTCTTTTCCTGCGGATTTCGCGGATATTCAGTTTAATATGTCATTAGAAACGATAAACCAACAACCCCTTCCCGATGCTCGGGACAAGCCGTTACAAACGAGGGGGATTCCTTTTCCCGCTGATTTCGCTGATTTTCGTGGATGTTCGTAAACCACCATTTTCAAATTTTCAAATCCTCTCATTTTCAAATCCTCTCATTTTCAAATCCTTTCATTTTCAAATCTTCAAATTATCCCATCTTCAAATTAAAGGTCATGCCCGCAATAGGAGAGGTTGAAACTCTTGTTGCAGATCGGAAAATCGGAAATGTCGTTGTTTCGGACAGATTGTGCCAAAGCCATCCAATTGTGATGCGACGGATCCTTGATCTTGTACAGTATCAGGTTGCTCGAGCTATCAGTAATTGCACAATGACAAATCTCGCCGCGCCACCCCTCCACAAGCGAAAGAACAAATTTGTCACTCCCCGGAGTAAACACAACATTTTCAGGCTTTTTGAAATCAGGGACATGCGAAATCAGTTTCTTGATGTAAGCAATTGATTGTTTGATCTCTTCCTTGCGGATCTGAACCCTCGAATAGACATCGCCATGCCGTTTGATAATCGGTTCATGCACAATCCTGGACCCATAAAGGTTGCTAGGATGGGATTTGCGGATATCACGGTTCAATCCGCTCATCCGGGCTGCCATGCCAACTGTCCCAATTTCAAGCACTTCCTTATAAGTTACGACACCGGTCTTTTCCATCCGAGAAAGCGTGCTCGGCAAGGCGAAAAGTTTTTCCGTAATCTCCGTGAAATCGGGTTCGTAGGCTTTTAAGATTTGAATCAACCTGATCGCCAATCCAGTTGAAAAAGGATAATTGATCTTCCCGGCACGAATCAGCCCTTTACCCAGACGGTTGCCGCCCCATTCCTGCAGGAAGTTGACAAAAGGCGTGCGCAGCCTACCATAAACAGAGTTTCCAAGCTGGTATGCAATATCGGCACAAATGGCTGCAAGGTCACCTGTATGAATGGCAATCCGCTCAATTTCAAGAGCAAGAGTACGGGCATAATCAAGTGAAGGATCTGGTTGAACACCACATAAGCTTTCCCACAAATTCACAAAAGCTGTCGTATGTCCAACTGTGGTATCTCCCGCAATATTTTCGGCCAGGGTGGTGCGTTCGAGCAATTTCGTTTTTTGCAAAAACAGTTGTTCGATGCCACGGTGCTGGTAACCCAATTGGATTTCGAGGTGCATGATCTGTTCGCCGTTGCAGATAAACCGGAAATGGCCCGGTTCGATCACCCCGGCATGGATGGGGCCAACACCTACCTCGTGCAACTCTTCACTATCGACTTTGTAAAACGGATAATTGGCAATTGTTTGATTTTCATCAAACCGGTTTTGGGAATACCTTAATGGCTTTAACCAGGGATGGTCGGAGTAAGCCAACCCAAAGTTCTCATGGATTTCCCTTTCGAACTTTTCAAAATTGTGGTTCTTTGCCGTAAAAGAGGGGAGGATGGAACCTTCCTCAACAATCGATGACGATAGATAGATCAGATGCTCCGTATCATCGGCAATACAGCAAATCAACTTCAATCCTTCTTCCGTCTTCAGCCCAAAATAATTAACACAATGTCGATCAGGCCTTTCAAATAAAAACTTAACCGCATTGTTGAGCAACTCGTTGTAATTGAGCTCGGGAATATCGTTTAACGGTATTGACTGGTTGTTATGGATGGAAATGTTTTTCATCTGATTATTGGATTAGTTTAACCGCATCCTGGATCAATGTCACAAACCCTGCAGGTGGATTATAGGCAAGGTAAACAGAAGTCGCAAGTAAAATATACTGCGTCAGCGATTCCCATGGACTGATGTGCGGTATTTTGCTTTCGTCGATGGAAATAGGGGGCGTAAACAACAATTTGAAAATATTGGAACCAAAACCCCAGATGATCATGGTGAGCAGCAACATAACGCCCAACAAAATCAAAATATAATGTGCCTGGAAAAGCGACTGGAAAATCATAAATTCACTGATGAACAAACCGGAAGGTGGCATTCCGGTTGCCGATAGAAATCCAAGAAATACGACTATTGCACCAGTCTTATTGTATTTGAAGTAGTTGCCCACATCGTAAATGCTCTTGCTTTGAAAAACCCAGTAAACCTGGTTGAATTGTAGAAATAGTGCTGGTTTGATCAACGTATGCAAAACGATGTGCAGGATAGCCGCATAAACACCGATTCCCCCGGCTGCCAATCCCAGCATCACCAGTCCCATGTGTTCGATACCCGAATAGGCAAACATCCGTTTGATGTTTTTTATGCGGGTCATGTAAACAGTTGCCACAAAAACAGACAACAAGGCGGCAATCACTATGACCGTGTTGGCCCAACTGTGCAACGGCGTGTGTGCCATGACGGCATACATCCTGTAGATCCCGATAAACCCGAGGTTCATCAATCCACTGGCCAACAAGGCTCCTGCGGGAGCAGGGGCTTTGTCTTTGGCATCAATCCCGGCAGTGTACATTGGAACCAACCCAAGCTTTGCCGTAAAACCCGTAAAGATGAACAGGAACGAAAGCTTCAGCCAGAAAAGGTTCAATTTGTCGTAGTGTTCACGGATCGAATCAATCGACATATCCTCCACACCTGCCCCTTTTAACGCGAGGCTCAGGAACAAGATCCCAATATAAATAAAGGTAATGCTTATGGCACAAATGAATACATACTTCCAGACCCCTTCCAAAGCCCTGATATTGCGGTGGTGGTAAATCAATGCTGAGGCACTTAAAGTTGTGATCTCCACAAAAAACCAGGTCACTGCGATATGGTTCGAGAGATAGGCAGCGCAACAGGCAGCGATCAGCAATACCATTGCGGCAAAAAACAATCCACGAGAGTGTGGTGTTTCGTCCACATTGTGTGCCTCAATGTACCGGAATGCATGAAAAAGTACCGGGGCTGCAATAAAACAGAGTGCAAGTAAAAGAAGCAAACCCAAAGAGTCGGATTTGAAAAAAATAAACTGGGTCAGATTCTGATGTTGATATTCATATATTCCAAATATCCAAAGTATTACAACAAAAAGACCAACAAGAGAATAATTGACCCATTTGTTCTTGTTGAAGAACAATAAACTGCTGATGATCAGAGTCCCTATTAAAAATATTCCTAGCATGGTTGTTAATCTTTAAGGTGACTTAAAATGTTGACATCCGGGTCGTTGATCACATCCCCGATTTTGTTGAAGAAGATTCCGAGGATCAGCACACTCGCAAAAATATCGAGCATGATCCCGAGGTTGACCAGCATCGGCATCTCATTACCCACTGCGAGGGAAAGGACAAAAACACCATTCTCAATAACGAGGTATCCAATGACGTGAGTAATAATCTTTTTGCGTGAAACAATCATATATAACCCTGTAAAGAGCATCGACAAGGCAACCACAAAAAAGGTCTTGTCGAGATTCTGGTCTTTGATCGAACTTGAAAGGATAATCGCCGAAACGATGATCATCGTGACAATGATCAAAGAGACAAAGTTGGGCAAATAGGGCTCAGCCTCGCGGGTAATCTTGTTGCGCTTTATGATATAGTTCATAAACCATGGCACTGCAAATGCCTTAAATACAATGGTTTCGAGCATGATCAACAACAGGTTGATGATATTCAGGTTTGTAAGGGTGAGGTAAGTCGCCCCAAAAAGAATAATCCCCTGTAAGATCAAAATACGCAGATAGGTATAAAGCCGGTTGGCGATGCTCATATAAAGCAGCGACATGGCCAATGCAATCAATAATATATCTGTCATAATCAGTAATTTACTACATAAATTTGCCTAACACAAGCAGTACCCCGAAAAAAATCAGCAACGAAACCGAGGTCAGGATAAAGATAAACTGTGGGTTGTGCCCCATCCTGAAACGTGCCATAAACGATTCGATCAATCCTACTGTAATTGCAAAACCAGCCTGGATCACAAAAAACAGGGGGATCGAAATCTCCAACGGTAACATGCCGATAAAAAAGTTGGAGATCATCGCACCGTACATTGCAAATTTAAGATGGGTCGTAAACATGATCAATCCAAGGTCGAAACCACTGTTATCCAGGATCATCACCTCATGGATCATGGTCAACTCAAGGTGGGTCTTTGGATCGTCAACAGGCATTCGGCTGTTTTCGATCATCGCGATCAGCACAAACACAATCGATGCCAGGACACCCAACATATAGGAGATATTGGAACCATAATGTAACATACTGAAAATGCTGTGGAACGAAGTGTGGCCAGTCAACAGTGCGAACGAACCCATTAAAATAAAGAAAGCGGGTTCCACGAGCATCGAAAAGAGTGCTTCGCGACTTGCTCCCATCCCCTCAAAACTGCTGCCAGTATCCAAAGCCGAAATGATCATCAGGAATTTTCCGAAAGTAAGGACATAGGCAAAGAATACAAAATCGCCATCAAACGAAATCAATCCAGGATTGTTCCCATGCGGGATCATCAGGATTGCCATGATCACAGATGTAAAATAGGCAGTTGGTGCGATCTGGAAAATGAAGCTTGTCGTTTTACTGTAAACCGAACCTTTTTTCCACAACCGGATGATGTCTTTCATCGGCTGAAAGACTCCGGGACCTTTGCGCCCCGAAGCAATGCTTTTCGTTCGGACAACTAATCCCATGAAAAACAGGCTTGCCAGAATGATGAGTAAGAAGCTGATCATCTTATAATTGATTAAAATATTGAATTAACAGGACTATCCTGTCGATAAGAATGGGCAATAGGATGGCCGAACCGACAAAAATAAATCCATAAAGAATATATGCCTGGATATTTCCGTTCTGTAGAAACCTGAAACTGTTCAACAGCCTCTTTATCAAATGTAAAGGTTTGTCGATCAGCCATTTCTCTGCTTTATCGTAAGGATGGGTAACCAGACTTATTTTAACAGGATAAAGGCCATGCGGATCCGTCCGGTCCTGATGTATGTCGAGGACAGGTTCCGCCAGTTTCCGATAAGTCCGGATAAAAGAAGATGCCGAATATTGCGCCTTGTCCGCTTCGCCAACATAACCACAGCCCCAGGTTGTATCTTCTTCACAGCTTCGCCTGGAGGTGACCAAATGTCTGATCATATAGAAAAGAGCCATCAAAAGAATAAACACAAGCGAATACCATCCGACTAAAGTCAAAGTCCCCAATAACCCATCTATTTGAATATTTGTTTGATAACCCACAATTGGCTGGTAAAGTTGAATAATTTTCTGTAACATTGGGTTGAGCAAAACGGGAAACAAGCCGATCACAAGAATAGCGATAACAATAAAATAGAGAGGTACAATCCTTAATGCACTTTCAGGTAGGGTATGATGATGTTTTTTCTCCCGTGGGGTTCCCAGAAAAACGATCCCGAAAGCTTTTGTAAAACAGATCATGGCCAAACCACCGATCAAAACAAGTCCCAAAATAGTAAAAAGTATAAACAGGATCAAAAGGTACTGATTGCTTAAAAGTCCGTTGATCAGCCCATTGTAAATGAAAAATTCGGATATGAAACCATTGAAAGGGGGGAGGCCACAAATAGCAAGCGAACCAATCAGGAACAGATATCCCGAATGCGGTATTTTTTTGAGAAGTCCACCCATCGCTTCCAGGTCCATTGTATGTACTGTTTGATAAACATTCCCGGCAGTATAAAAAAGCAACGACTTAAAAAGCGAATGGTTCAACGTGTGGAGCAATGCCCCGCCAAAACCGCATACAACAAGCAACTGGTTTCCATATCCCAGACCAAGGCAACCAAGACCGATCCCAATCCCGATAATCCCGATATTCTCAATGCTGTGATAAGCCAGCAATTTCTTCAGATTGTGCTGGACAATGGCCAGCATCACACCATAAACACCTGTGATAACTGAAATTGTAACCAGAAAATACCCAATTCCGATCATATCGGTCCTGATCAGCAGGAGCATCCGCAACATCCCATAAATGCCGATCTTAATGATCACCCCAGACATGATCCCCGAAATATGGGAAGGAGCAGCAGGATGGGCCAAAGGGAGCCATGTGTGGAATGGGACAAAACCTGCCTTGATGGCAAATCCAAGAAAGAAAATCAAAAAGATGCCCATCCCTGTCATGGCAGGTTGTGCTGAAGTGTAGGTAGTAATTGCTTCAAAATCGAAGGAACCGGTTTTCACTTTTGCCCACATAAAACCAAGGGTAAGCAACAGGATGCAAATATGTGACTGGATCAGAAAGTTGATCCCAGCTTTAAGGGTTTCCCTTTTGGAATGTTCAAAAATGATGACCACAAAAGAGCTTAATGCCATAACTTCCCAGATGATCAGGATCACAAGTCCATTCTGAACAGTACAGATATCAATCAAGGTTGTGAAAACCAAGATGAAGGCAACAATATGCAAGGTAATGTTATCACCTTGATTGATGTATTGTTTCATATACTGCATCCCATACCAGGCCCCGGTCAGAAACGTAAAGCTGATAAGTATCATAAACCAGGCTGAAAGATAATCGATGCGGATGGGGATAATTCCGGTAACAAAGGAACCCGGATAATTGTAATCGACTATCCCATTTGAAAAAACCGAGGATGCTAAAACAGAACTGATGATGACCTGGATTGTGATAACGGTAAGAGCCAATATCCCCCGTCCTTTTGTTTTTAAAAAGGGGAGGATTACAAAAGCGAGGATTGCCACCAGGTTAAATATTTCAATCAGTGATTTTTCCATACCATCTCTAATATCATTTGATTAGGTTTAAGGCACTCCCAATAAAGACCAGGATAACAAAAAACAAACCGTACAACACATACGATTGTATCCTGCCGTTTTGGATAAACTGGAAATAATTCAATACAAAAACGGTCCTTTTGGTCAAAGGAGCAATCACATATTTTTCGAGGATATCGTTGTAGGTTGTCGAAAAAGTCCGGTTTTCAGGGTACAGCTCAGGTTTGGCAATTCTGCTGAAAGTCCTTCGCTCCTTGACAAGAAAACTTAACAAATGTCCAAAAGAACGCGTAAAGGAACTTCCAGTATATTGGGCCTTTCCCACCGGAGCAACATAACCGCAACCCCAGGTTTCGTATTCGACTTTTTCCCTTTTACGAAGGATAACCCAACGTATCCCGAACATCAGTAACATTAAGCCAATAAACGACAAACTTACAAGCCCGATTGTTGCAATATTCCCCGACATTTGGGAGAATTCGCTTGTATTTAAGGATGTATTCAATGGGAACAAAGCCAGAATGACCTTTGAAGTAGTGGATAAATAAAATTGAGGGATCAAAGCCACAGACATCATTGCAACAACGATCAAATATTGAGGAAGTTGCATGATAAATGAGACTTCGTTTGGTTCATGGTGAAATTCCGCCCTTGACTGCCCTAAAAAGATGACCCCGAAAGATTTTGTAAAAGTCAGCAATGAAATACCGCCAACGATTGCCAACCCGGCGATTGACAAAACGATCAGGACAACTTGCGATATACCTGAAATAGGATTCAATCCCTTGAATAACCCAAAGTAAATCAGGTATTCTGAAACAAACCCATTAAAAGGGGGCAAGCCTCCGATGGCCATAGCGCCTATCAAAAAGAAGATTGCAGTTATCGGCATCTTTTTGATCAGCCCACCCAATTGTTCCATATTGCGGGTATGGGTTTGCTGATAAACACTTCCCGCCCCAAAGAAAAGCAGCGATTTAAACAAGGAGTGGTTCAGGGTATGCAACAATGCGGCACTGAAACCTATCAACACCAAAACAGGGTTCCCATTGCCCATGCCAATCAATCCCAACCCGATTCCGATTCCGATTATTCCGATATTTTCGATGGTGCAAAAGGCAAGCATGGCTTTGAAATCTTTGATCACTGCCGCATTTGCAATGCCATAAACTGATGTGATGACAGAAAGGCTTAAGATCACTTCCCCAATGATGAGCCAATCGTAGCGAAGATAGGTAATGGTCCTGATCATTCCATAGATCCCAAGTTTAACGATCACACCCGACATGACGCCCGACACATGCGAAGGGGCAGCAGGATGGGCTTTTGGCAACCAGGTATGGAAAGGGATAAACCCTGCTTTTATGGCAAAACCGACAAAAAGGGCGATAAATATCCAGAGGGAGTGATTGTTCTGTGGCAATTCGGCCAGTGAGGAAAAATTAAACGACCCGGTATTCAAAAACAGCCAGATAATCCCCAATGTCAAGAAGACCACACTCAGGTGCATTTGGACCATATAGTTTAATCCTGCCTTCAGTGTCTCCTTTTTCTGGTACTCAAAAATCACCAACATTAAAGAGGATAACGACATCAATTCCCAGGAGATTAGAAAAGCAAGGCCATTTTCAAACATACAGACCCAAACCATTGAGATATGGAAAAGGGTATAAAAAATCCAGTGCAACTCCCGGTTTACTTTCAGGTGGGTATAGGCTTTTAAATAACCGCTTCCATATAGGACACCATTGATCGAAGTGAAATTGATGATCAGGATAAACCAAGCTGAAAGGCTATCGACTTTTGTTCCAATATTTCCCAGAAGGTGGGGCATTGAAAGAACCCCGGTCTGGGTATTCTGCGTTATTGCCAAAAGTGCCGGAACAGTAGTGATGATGGCGTTGACAAGTACAACAATGATGGTGATCATTGATTTATATTTGTCTGAAACTGTTAACAGTCCAAACACGCCTGCCATAAAAACAATGGCTGTCAGTTTTATTACCTGCGATGTATCCATATCAAATCCACAAATCAATTCGTGACGTTTATACGAATTACAAAATTAGCCAAATGAGAATGAAAAAGCTCAACATAGATCAATATAATCATTGATTTGCGTCAATTTGGGCAAAACACGTCAATTCTATAATGTCGGAGTACAATATCAAGGAAACGGAAGGTTGAGGTTCAGGGTCCTTTCTGCCAAAAAGAGAGGGTCGCCAATTTGGTGACCCTCTTCTTTTTTATAAACTATTTTGAAATTATCAACCTAACAAAGTTTGTGTTATTTTTTCTTGTGGATAATGGTCTCCGTCCTACGGTTAATTGCATGTTCAGCTTCGGTACACTTAACGCCATCGGCACACTTGTTAAGTAACTGGGTTTCACCATATCCCTTAGATGAAACACGATCAGGGGTAATACCATGTCCAAGGATATAGTACTGAGCCATTTTACCACGAATTTCAGAAAGCATCATGTTGTACTTGGCTGGACCACGACTATCCGTATGTGATTTCAGTTCAACATCTGTTGGTGGGTTATCCAACATATCTTTGGACAGTTTATCAAGTTCCTCCATGGACTTCTTATTCAGATCCCATTTATCGAAGCCGTAATAAACACTGTAAGTCTTACCAATGATGTTTGGCTTAACCAGAGAGAGTTGATCTATCTTACGCTCAGGAACCTTGAGAACTTTAGGTTCAGGCGTAGGCAATGGCCTTAGTTGAGGTGGCCTGATTTCGACTTGTTTTTTCTTTTTCTTCTTCCTTCCAAGTCTGTAAGTTACTGCGATGTAAGGATATGCGAACCGTTCCTTGATATTGTAAAAATAGTAGGAATCCGATCCGGTTAGTGGTTTACCTGGTATTAACTCGTGAACACCATCAAGTCGGTCTGAAGAAACCCTAGTGAAGGTAAGGCCAGCTTTTAATTTTATATTTTGATTGACCCGATAGGCGACTCCTGCACCATATAAGGTTGAATAAACACCTTCATTAGGTCGCGGGAAAGTGTAAAGTGAGCTGTTTCCCTTAAGAATCCCAACGCCAACGCCTCCTTTGGCGAAAATGTACCATTTATCATTTATTCTTTGGGGTTTGAACAATTGGTTCAAATTTAGGGCAACAAAAGCATTAATCTGATTTACACCAGTTTCAAAAGGTTTTGGAACGGTAAGGCCATTTGCAGTTGCCATAAGTGGAACGGGATATCCGCTCGCTGAGTTCCAGGTTCCTGAAAGTTTTGTAGAAAAAAGTTCAATCTCTGCACTTAGTTTGGTACTGAAATTTTTAATCACTGATGCTGAAAACCCTGCATTAACGTCCGAATTCCAATAATTGAACTTTTTATAAGGTGCATCAGGATTGGGATTAATGGTTTTAACAAAATTTGAAGCTCCCACAGAAACTCCTACCTCCCAGGAAGTATCCCTTTCTAAAGTCACTTTAATGTCCTTATTGGTTTTAACAGCCTGTGATTGAACACCTTGAATAAATAAAAACAGAATAGGAATTATAAGGGCAAATGTTTTGGAAGAGAATAGTCTAACGATCATGATGTTAAGATTTACTTTTAGCCTTTAACTGACAAATTTAATATATAATTCATATATTGATTCTCTTGGAATCCCTTTTCTTCCAGATTCGTTACATCGACTTATTGATCGTAATATAAACAAAACCTGAAGTCCGGAAATTCTATTGACAAAACTAAGAAAAAATAAGAGACACTTTTGTTTTTGGAAGATGATTTGTATAAAAAAGTTAAAATCTTGGACAACTTGTTCATAACTTTTTTGAAGCAAAATTTTATTTAAGGTTAAATCCCATAAACTTGCCAACTTATTTATATTTTTACTGCTTAGAATCAAAATATAAATAAGATGTCAGATAAATTTTCAGATCCAATTGGACGTTTGATGGGTTTACGGTACAAATCACATCCCTGGCACGGTGTTCACATCGGCGATCAGGTTCCAGAAAAAGTAACCGCTTTTATTGAGGTGGTACCCACGGATACCGTCAAATATGAAGTCGATAAAGACACTGGCTATTTAAAAATTGATCGTCCCCAACAATATTCAAATGTTGTCCCGGCACTTTACGGGTTCATTCCTCAGACGTATTGTGGCAAGAAAATAGGCCAGTTCAGTATGGACAAAACAGGCCAAAAAGGGGTCAAAGGTGATGGTGATCCGCTTGACATCGTTGTACTTACAGAAAAATCGATCCATCATGGTGATATACTTGTTACTGCCCGTCCGATCGGTGGTTTCAGGATGATCGATGGGAACGAAGCGGACGATAAAATTATTGCCGTTCTGAACAACGATTTTGTCTATGGCCATTTCAAGGATCTTTGTGATGTTCCAGAAACTATTATTACCAGGCTTAAACATTACTTCCTGACTTACAAGGACTTGCCAGGTGAAGAGAAAAATTCGGTGATCACCCACGTCTACAACCGTACGGAGGCCTTCGAGGTGATCCAATGTTCAATTGACGATTATCATTCGAGATTTGAAAACCTTGGTAGGTTGCTGATCAATGATGATTGAAAAGAATCCTATAAAAAACAATTGTAAATTACGATATGTTTTCGTTATCCGGCATTTCCGATAACGGAACGGTCATTTATTTAATCAAACTGAATAAAGAAAAGTTATGGGGATCAGGTACAGACTCACTTTGATGAATTTTCTGCAGTTCTTTGTATGGGGATCATGGCTGATCTCTCTTGGTGGCTATATGGGTAATTCACTGCACTTTACGGGAGGGCAGATTGGAAGCATCTTTGCAACAATGGGTATCGCATCCTTATTTATGCCAGGATTGCTGGGGATTGTGGCCGACCGCTGGATCAATGCAGAAAGGGTACTTGGAATGTGCCATATTGTGGGTGCACTGTTATTGTTCTGGGCATCCACTGTCACGGATCCGCACCTTATGTACATTATCATGTTGTTCAATGCCATGGCCTACATGCCGACGATTGCCCTAAATAATACGGTATCCTATAATGTGCTCGAGCAAAAAGGGTTCGATGTAGTGAAAGATTTCCCCCCTATCCGGGTTTGGGGAACTATCGGGTTTATTTGTGCAATGTGGGTTGTTGACTTGTTTGGTTGGAACCTTAGTCCGCTTCAGCTTTATATCGGTTCTGGATCTGCATTGTTTTTGGGTATTTATGCCTTTACAATGCCTGCCTGCCCTCCGGTCAAATCAACTAAAACCAGATCGTTGTCTTCTGCCCTGGGCCTTGACGCTTTCATTCTGTTCAAAAAGACAAAAATGGCTGTGTTTTTTGTTTTTGCAATGCTTTTGGGAGCTGCACTACAAATTACCAATACATTTGGAGGATCGTTCCTTCAGGATTTTGGGACGACTTATGCCGATTCTTTTGCGGTAACCCACCCAGGGTTGCTGATGTCAGTTTCGCAGATTTCGGAAACACTTTTCATACTTTCGATCCCGTTTTTCCTGCATCGATTTGGAATTAAGAAGGTTATGATGATCAGCATTTTTGCCTGGGTGCTGCGTTTCGGATTGTTTGGCATTGGTAATCCCGGAGGTGGACTGTTCCTTTTGATCCTTTCAATGATCATTTATGGCATGGCTTTCGATTTTTTCAATATTTCAGGGTCCCTGTTTGTTGAGACAGAGACTGAACCAGGGATCAGGGCGAGTGCACAGGGGCTCTTTATGATCATGACCAATGGCCTGGGTGCTTTTTTCGGCGGAGTACTTAGTGGCAAGGTTGTGGATTATTTCACAGTTGGTGGGATAAAGAACTGGCCCTCAATCTGGTTTGTATTTGCTGGTTATGCTTTAATTTTGGGGATCATTTTCCCTTTTGCATTCAGGTACAAACATGAAAGGAAAGTGGTAAAAGCAACCCTTGCGGAAGAGGCTTCCAGTGAAATGACTTTTAGGCCATAAATTCTTTCGTACATAAAAAATACCCTCAAGGTTGTCCAAACCTTGAGGGTATTTTTGAATTTAAAAGCCTATTGCCTTATAAGGTCAATATTAGAATAGTTGAAATTGTTCTTTTCATCAAAAAGGGATTCCCGCGAAACCTCAGACCAATCGTTAAAATCAATCTCTGGAAAGAAGGTATCTGCTTCAAAATCCTGGTGTGCCATAGTGAGGAACAGCTTTCCGGCAATGGGATAAAATTGCTTGTAAATCAATCCTCCCCCGATCACAAAAGCCAATTCTTCGTTTTTAACTTTTGCAACAGCCTCTTCTATTGAATAAACTGTTTCGCAACCGGCAAAAGTTTCACCTGGAACATCCGTGATTACGATATTACGGCGATTGGGCAGGGGCCCATTGGGCAAAGAAAAGAGTGTCCTCTTTCCCATAATTACAGCATGGCCTGAAGTGATCCTTTTAAACCGTTTCAAATCGTTTGGCAAATGGAACAACAGGTCGTTGTTCCTACCTATCGCAAAGTTTTGGGCTATTGCTACTATAATTGCTATATTGGGATAAATCATTTGAAAAAGTATTTCTATTTCCAATCAGATCCAACTAAACGGCTACAACACCTTTTATATGCGGATGTGACTGGTAGTTAATCAATTCAAAATCATCATATTTAAAACTAAAGATTGATTTTACATCCGAATTGATCCGCATTAAAGGCAATGGATAAGGTGATCGCGAAAGTTGAAGGTTGACTTGCTCAAGATGATTGCAATAGATATGGGCATCCCCAAAAGTGTGGACAAAATCGCCTGGTTTTAAGCCTGTTACATGTGCAACCATCATCGTCAGCAAGGCATAGGAGGCAATATTGAAAGGCACACCTAGAAAAACATCGGCACTACGCTGGTAAAGCTGTGCTGAAAGTTTCCCATCATAGACATAGAACTGAAACAATAAATGGCATGGAGGAAGGTTCATTTTATCCAAATCTCCTACATTCCAGGCACTTACAATTAACCTCCGGGATGTTGGGTTGATATTAATTTCGCTGATCAATTGAGAGATCTGGTCGATGGATTTCCCGTCAGGGGTTGGCCACGAACGCCACTGATGACCATAAATAGGTCCGAGTTCCCCATTTTCATCTGCCCATTCGTTCCAGATACGGACACCATTGTCCTGCAGGTATTTCACATTCGTGTCGCCAGAAAGGAACCACAACAGCTCATGGATAATGGATTTAAGGTGCAACCTTTTTGTCGTAACCAACGGAAAACCCTCTTCAAGATTAAAACGCATCTGGTAACCAAATACACTTTTTGTTCCGGTTCCTGTCCGATCCTCCCTTGAGTTTCCATTTTCAAGAATATGATGCAAAAGGTTAATATATTGTTTCACTTTTTCCTGTTAATTTCATCCCTGACTTTCGATGCCTTTTCATAATCTTCGTCGGCAATGGCTTCGCTTAGCAATTCTTTAAGCTCTTCCATTGAATAATCAGCATACCTGGTTTGCCCTTCTGTCGATTTTTGACTTTTGTTGCTTTCGGAAACCCCGTTTTCGTGCAGGTCGCCAGCATCATCAAATTCCATAATAATTCCTGCCTTTTCAAGGATTTCTTCCGTTGTAAAGATTGAACATTCGAACCGAAGAGCAAGAGCAATGGCATCGGATGTCCTTGAATCGACCCTGATACGGTTTGACCCCTGTTCACAAACAATCTCCGCGTAAAAAATCCCTTCCTCCAATTTATGGATGAAAACTTCGGTTATCTCAATATCAAATGCCAAGGCTACATTTAGAAACAAGTCGTGCGTCAACGGCCTTGGAGGTTTCAATCCTTCAAGTTGAATGGCAATGGCCTGTGCTTCAACAGCTCCAATAATAATCGGAATCCGTCTGTTCCCATCAGCCTCGGACAGGACAAGGGCATAGGCACCTGTCTGCGTCTGACTGTACGACAAGCCAAGTATGTTCAGTTTTACTTTTTTCATTGCCAAAATGAGGTGGTTACATGAATTGCAAAGATAAAAATAGTTTCCTTGAAATTTATTTTGTTCTTACAAAAACAAGAATTGTATTCTTTTTTCCAGATTCGCGTTCATCGATTTCGAATTGATCGAAGCTTTTGATCAATGGCACCAATTTTTTAAAACCATAGTTCCGGGGATCAAAATCGGGTTGTTTTTTAAGGATCAAATTACCAAGATCGCCCAAAAAAGCCCACCCTTTTTCATCCGCAAGGTCGTTTATACTATCTGATATCACCTTTGCAAGCCCCTTGTTCGCAATCTCGATGGCATTGACCGGAGGGGCAGGTGGCGCTTCCTTGGTTTTTGACTTTGTCCTAGATTTAACTTTTTGTACAACAACCTGTTTGGCTACCGTTTCGACAGGTTTAATGATTTCAAGATAAATAAATTTGTCACATGCGGCAATAAAAGGGGTTGGGGTCTTCTTCTCCCCAATCCCAAAAACTTTCATGCCGGCCTCCCTTAACCGGATGGCAAGGCGTGTAAAGTCGCTGTCACTTGAAACAATGCAGAAACCATCGACACGTCCTGTATAAAGAATGTCCATCGCATCGATAATCATCGCCGAATCGGTGGCATTTTTGCCCGATGTATAACTGTACTGCTGTACGGGCGTTATTGCACTTTCGAGGAGCACACTTTTCCATCCCGCAACGGTTGGCTTAGTCCAGTCGCCATATATCCTTTTAAAAGTTGGCGTACCATATTTTGCAATCTCGGCCAGCATACCCTTAACATTTGAATATGGGACGTTATCGGCATCAATGAGGACTGCCAACCTTGGATCTCGTGATAATTCCATTTCTAAAATAATTTCGTAAACAAGTATTAATCCAACCCCCTGCGGTGCAGTAAAGGTTTAATATCCGGTTCTTTTCCCCTGAACTGTTGATAGATTTTCATCCCTTCGTCGGAACCGCTTTTGGCAAGTAATTGACGGAACTTTGCCGCCAATTCGGGATTGTATAGGTCACCGCTATCCTTAAAAGCCTGAAATGCATCCGCATCCAACACTGCGGCCCATATATAGACATAGTAACCTGCGGAGTATCCCCCACTAAAAATATGTGAAAAATAGGTGCTCCGATAACGTGGCAAAATCTCAGGGATAAGGCCTTCCTTTAAAAGGGCTTTATTTTCGAACGCGCGGACATCGCCAATCAGCGGATTTACAGGAGTGTGGTATTTCATGTCCAGTAAAGAAGCCGCCAGGTATTCAACGGTTTCGAAACCTTGGTTGAATTGCCTGCTCTTTTCAAGTTTTGCGATCAATGCATCAGGAATGATTTCACCAGTTTTATAATGTTTCGCATAAGCTTTAAGCACAAGTGGCTCTGAAGCCCAGTTCTCCATGATCTGTGAAGGCAACTCAACAAAATCGCGGGGCACATCGCCTGCAGTCCTGTCGTATGGTTGATCCTGGAATAAACGATGGAGCGCATGGCCAAACTCGTGGAACATGGTTGTCACTTCGTCAAAGCTCAACAAAGCAGGAACATCGCCGGTCGGGCGGGTAAAGTTCATAACCATTGAAACGATAGGGGTGATCTTTTGTCCTTTCCTGTATTGCTGCGACCTGTAAGTCGTGCACCAGGCACCTGCCCTTTTCCCATCCCTTGGATGAAAATCAAGATAGAGGACACCAAGGTGGGTACCACTGGACTCTTTAACTTCAAATGCTTCTACCTCAGGGTGGTATACAGGTATATCATTTCTCTTTGTAAACGTAATGCCATATAATTTGTTTGCAACGTAGAAAATCCCTTTCTCGGTATTTTCGAGACTAAAATAGGGCTTCATCTCCGATTCGTCGAGGTCATATTTTGCCTTGCGCAATTTTTCGGCATAAAACCACCAATCCCACGATTGCAGTTTAAATTTGCCACCCTCCTGATCAATAATGGATTGCATTTCCTGAAGTTCCTTTTTGGCCCTGCTTAACGCCGGAACCCATAACTTCTGAAGAAAAGCATTAACATTGGCAGGCGTTTTTGCCATGTTTTCGTCTAATACGAAAGATGCAAAATTTGGATATCCCATGAGGTTGGCCCGTTCCTGGCGAAGCTGCACAATTTTTTTTATGATCTCCTTGTTGTCAAAATGATTCCCATTATCGGAGCGCATAAAATAGCCCCTGTAAAGTTTCTCTCGCAAATCACGATTTTTAGCATATTGCAGAAAAGGAAGAAGACTTGGTTTCTGAAGCGTAAAACTCCATTTTCCCGGCAGTGTATCCTTTTTTGCCTGAATGGCGGCACCTTCAATAACATCAGCAGGGAGACCTTCAAGATCCTCTTCTTTTGTGACGACCAACCTGAAGTTCTTGTTCGTTTCGGCAAGTACATTTTCGCCATATTGAAGGCTTAGCCTGGAAAGCGATTCGTTGATCGTTCTGAGCTTAGCCTGATCGTCAACCGACAGGTTCGCACCACCCCTGACAAAATCATTGTAGATTTTTTCCACAACGCGCAACTGATCAACATCAAGATTGAATTCTTTCCTCCGGTCATAAACACTTTTTATCCTTTTGAAAAGTTCCGGGTTAAGAGAAATATTATCCCGGTGCTTTGTCATAATGGGCGTAATCTCACGTGCAAGCTTCTGTAAAACCGGGGTGGTATTGGCACCGTTCAGGTTGTTGAAGACCCGCGATACTTTGGAAAGCAACTCTCCTGAATTATCAAATGGTAAAATGGTATTGTAAAAGTCGGGTGCTGCAGCATTTCTTGTAATAGCCATTATTTCATGCATTTGCTGGCTTATCCCATCTTTAATTGCAGGCAAAAAGTGCTCCGGCTTGATTGAATCAAACGGGGGAACTTCAAATGGGGTTTGATAAGTTTCAAGAAAAGGGTTGTTTTCGGTCATAGGACTTTCATTCTTTTGGGCAACAACAACCAAAGCCGTTACTGATAGGATAAAAACTAAAAAAAAAAACTCTCATAATAGTGATTTTTAAGGGGCTCAAGATAATCAATTTGATCCAATCCTATTCGTCTAAAATGAGATTTTTAAATTTGTTGTAAAGGAATGAAATTATCAGCAAAAGAACGCCCAACGAAACAAATACAATGGTCTTTGATATCGTGTCAAGATGGGATATATCGTAGAAGAAAAGCTTTAACAGAGTGAGCCCAAAAAGGATGATGGCCCCAATCCTCAAATGCTTTTTCTGTTTCCAGATACCCAACGAAATTAACAATAAAGCATAAACGCCCCATAAAATGCTCAAGCCAAGCTTATAGGAATGTGTTGTCAATGTCGCAATGTCCATCCAGCTAAACAGTTCGCTGCTCAATACCCAAAGTATTGCAACGTGAAACATCACATCGAATTCCCTTTTAAAATCTTTTCCAAGAAAATCCTGACGGATATACTGAAAAACGGAGTAAACCATTCCGGCAAGGAAAATTATTGATATATAACGGATTACTATGTTGAATTCTCCCCTTTGATAATAGTTGGCCAATGATTGTTCAAGGTAACTTTCGCGCAATTCACTGATTGCATACAATCCGAGAAAAAGGAAGGCAACAATGGCAATACCATTTAAAACAAGGTTCAGAAATCCCAATTGTTTGTTTTTAAGTATTTTAATATTTACAAAAGAGAGAACAGTCAGGAAAAACAAGGAATAATTAAGAATCCAAACCTGCTTGTAACTGATCAGGTCCAGGTCGTGGTAAAACTGGGAAGGTTGATTCCCCTCAGCAAGTTTTGAAATAGCCGTCGCTTCATAACACTGATCCCAATAGGTTGAAATTTCAATTCTGAATGCACTGTAAACGATAAAGAGAAAAACCAGTGGAATGGCATACGAAACAAATTCAGCTAAAATCTCTTTTTCTGATAATGGGGAAATGTATTTTAAATTCGAATTCAGCCAGTTGATATACCCAAATGCCAATATGAACAACATGGAAGTCAAGAAGTTGATGTTTAGGATTGGAATAATCCTTGTCTCAGGTTTATCAGGAATAAAAACACTGTAGGCTGTTGCCCAATCCTGTACGAGGCTTACAACCGCCATAACCATCAAAATGTAGGAGAGCTGTTCGTAAATCGCATTGCATTTGGTCCTTCCGATCCAAAAAAGCAAAACAGCCTCGCCAACCCATAAAAGGGATACCCAATTCCCGTCCAACTGGACTGGTACGGCTATCGTAACAAACACCAAAACCAATCCTGCAACAAAATAGAACAAATTCCGGTCAGTTAGTTTCTGCTTGTAAATATTTGTACTGACTATCAAGTGGATAAAGGCATTTAGTATTGTAAACAATCCCAGAAGGTGTTTGGTATCCGGGTTGTTGTCGAATATGGAATAGCCTATCCCATAAAAGATAAACGAATTTGTGAGCAACAACCAGATATCCTCATTTTCGAATTTTTCCTTTTGAATCAGTTTATAGGCAAGAAAAATAAGGTAAAAAATTATGAAGAAAACAAACAGGAAGGTCAAGGCCAACCCAAAATGTTCGCCTACTTTGTATGCTTTGTCATACCACATTAAAAAAATCAGCCAGGTAAGGGCAAATGCCGCATAATTAAGTGATTTCCAATATTTTTTGAAAGCAATAACCAATATCCCGATATTGATGATGGCCATGTAGCTGTACAGGACCATCACATTTCCCGTTTCATTGCTTAGCAGGAAGGGTACTGCATAGGCTCCCACCAATCCAATATGGGCAATCACCTGCATATTGTATTTAATTGCAGAATAGACTGTTGAAATTGTCAAGATGACCATCAGGGCAAATGCCGCCATCTGAGGAATCAGGAAATAGAATGTATAGGCAAAGTAAGTAATGAAATACATGATGGCCATTGCACCGCTTACAAGCACGGCACTATAATTAATGTAATCTTTTTTCAACCTGGTTCCAAAACCTAAAAGTATCAGTCCGGCCAGATATCCCAAAATGATCCTTGTTAACGGGCTGATCAGCTGATGGTCGATTGAGTATTTGGCACCAATCGCCACCCCGATCACAGTAATGACAATCCCGATCTTATTGATCAGGTTTTCGCCAATGAACTTCTCCATACTGATCCCACGTTCCTCCTCTGGTTCAGGATTGCTTTCGGTAGGATATAAAATTTGTGAACCAAAGGGTTTTAGAATGGGTTCCTCACGTTCTAGGACAGTTTCCTTTACGTTTGATTTTTCAGATATCGGTTCGTCTGAAACAATTGTAGGCTCATTTTCAACCGGTTCAGGAAAAGTTTCCGTTGTGATGGCGGATTTGAGCTGGTGTATTTGATAACTTAGCTCCTGAATCTCTTCCGAGAAAACTTCCTGTCGTTTCACAAGGGACTCCAACTTTTTAATCAACAGGTCGATTTCGTTTACATTTTCAGTCATGTCTTCAATCCATTAAGTTTTTTTGCTGGGGACAAACTCAACAGACCTATTTCAAAGATCCGTGAGATAATACAAATTTAATCACGATTTCTATTTTTGCAATAGTTGGTTTTCAATCAAATTTGACAAATGAACCTCATGTTGTGGAAACGGGAAGTGGATCCCTTCCTGATCAAATCTCAACTTTATTTTTTCATTGTAAAGGTATAGGATATCCCAATAATCCTTTTGCATGACTTCAGCACGGACAAGTAAATTAACTGAATTATCGGTCAAAGCAGAGACTTTTATAAATGGTACTGATTTGTTGATGACCCGGCTATCGGTAAATATTTCATTTGCAATAAGTTTCCTTGCAAACTCGATATCGTCGTCGTAACTGATGCAGAAAATCCATTCCACCAACCTCGTTTCTGATTTGGAATAGTTGATAATCATGTTGTTGGATAAAACGCCATTCGGAAGGATTACAATACGATAATCAATTGTATGCAATACAGTATGAAACAACCTGATTTCATTCACGCAAGCAGTCACTCCATTTGATTGGATAAAATCGCCGATTTTAAATGGTTTAAAAATCAGGATCAGGACCCCACCTGCAAAATTGGTAAGGCTCCCTTGCAGGGCCAAACCGATGGCTAGCCCTGCTGCTCCCAGGAGAGCAATAAAGGAGGTTGTTTCGAGACCAATAATTGAGGCAAAAGTCAGGAGCAGCATGATATACAACAGTACCCTTGTGGATGAGGTGAAAAATGGGATCAACGACAGGTCAATTTTCATTTTAACCAAAACCGACTTTAATTGCCTGATGATGTGTTTGATTACCCATATGCCTATAAGCAAAATGACAAATGCAATTACTATTTTGGGTGCGTAGTTGGTTAAGGTTGAAATAAATTGAGCAATACCTTTTTTAAATTCTTCCATTATTTTCTTTTATTATCACCTCAAATGTAAGGTTTTTATTTACATAAAAGTAATTTTAGAAATAGTATTCAAAAGGACTGTCCTGTGGGGGAGAAGGCACAACGATCAAATTTTTGGCGATCCGCTGATGTAAAGAATCGATAACTTGCTTTTCGATGGCTTCAGAAATTGGGACACCCAGGATTTTTAGTTCCCTTATCGCACACAATTTGTCCACACCGAACCATTTCGCGTATCCTCTCATTATATTTTTCCCGTTGTATGTCTTGATCCAATGTTGTGCCACAAGTAAACGCGACTGCCTGTTCATCCGTTTGCGCCTGGAAGTATTGCTTTTTTTCATCAAAATGCACGGTTTTTTATTTTAAAACATCCGAAAATTATACTTTTTAATTAACCATAGGTCGTCATTTGAGATTAAAAATCAACATCTATATATATTTATATATCAATATTTTGAAATAATCAATCATTGATTTGCTGCCCATTGAAAAGCTTTTTGTGAAACAAAAAAGAGAAATTATTTTGTATCGCATTGAATCTGAAATCAGTTGCTAAAACAAAAATTTTATGGAATGTAGTTATTTTTTCAAACAATTTTTACTTTTACAAAAAAAGTAGCGATCATGGCAATCAAACGGACCTTCGATATTCTTGAGCATTGTATGCAAAATTACCCACGGAAAGATGCAGTTTGCGGGAAATACGACAATCAATGGATTCCCTTTAGCACAGAACAATTTGTGCGCAATTCGGAATTGCTTGCCTTGGGTTTGATGGCCATTGGATTGAAAAAGGGTGACCGTGTGGCGACTGTTTCCGGGAACCGTCCTGAATGGAGCTTTGTGGATATGGCCCTTTCAATGTCTGGTGCAGTCCATGTCCCTGTTTATCCAACCATTAGTGAGGAAGAATACCGTTATATTTTCAGTCATGCTGAAACCAGGTTTATTTTTGTATCGGACGAAAAGCTTTGCAAAAAGCTGAGTCCGATGGTTGGGGAAATCCCCGGACTCGAAAAAGTATTCACTTTTAATAAAATAGAAGGAGCCACAAATATAGAGTACCTGTATAACCTGGGGAAGGAAAAGGAATATGAATTGTCCTATTCATTGCATCAAATGAAATTATCGATCACAGAGGATGAAATGGTCACAATGATCTATACTTCTGGTACAACCGGTATCCCGAAAGGGGTGATGCTTTCGCACAGGAACCTGGTTTCAAATTTCACGGCCCATGCCAACAATTTTGATCTTGGCCCGGCCCATAAGGCACTTTCGTTTTTGCCATTGTGCCATATTTTCGAGCGAATCGTGAATTACAATTTTCTCTATAAAGGGATCGGCATGTATTATGTCGAAACTTTGGCACAGATCATGCCGGCGATCAAAGAAGTGCAGCCTCATATTTTCTGTGGTGTTCCACGTTTGCTTGAAAGGGTCTATAACAGTATCCTGACCAAAGGTAAAATGCTGAAAGGGATTAAGAAAAAATTGTTTTTCTGGGCTGTGGACCTGGGTCGCAGTTACGAATACAACATGAAAGTTAACCCTTGGTACCATTTACAGCTTGCAATTGCCGATAAACTGATCTATTCCAAATGGCGGGCTGCCTTGGGTGGCAATCTGCAAATCGTTGTCTCGGGAGGTGCCGCCTTGCAACCGCGCATTGCCCGTGTTTTTGCTGCCGCGAAAATTTACGTTCTTGAAGGTTATGGCTTAACGGAAACTTCGCCGGTCATTGCAGTAAGCAACCTTGTAACCAGGGAGATGAAAGTCGGAACCAATGGCCCGGTTTTGCCCGGAGTTCAGGTCAAAATTGCTGAAGATGGCGAGATCCTGACCAAAGGCCCCAATCTGATGTTGGGCTATTACCATGAACCGGAGTTGACTGCCGAGGTGATAGACAAGGATGGTTGGTTCCACACCGGTGATGTGGGTATTCTTGATGAAGGTAAATACTTGAAAATCACAGATCGCAAAAAAGAGATGTTCAAGCTGACTGGTGGGAAGTACATTGCCCCGCAGATGATCGAAAATAAACTCAAAGAGTCGATGTTTGTTGAGCAGGTGATTGTGATTGGCGACCACGAAAAGTACGCTAGTGCCCTGATCTCTCCAAACTTTGAATACCTGCATGAATGGAGTGCCGAAAATGAGATCCTCTTTAAGGACAATGCCGATTTGATCTGTAAACCCGAAGTTTTGGCAGCAATTCAAAAGGACGTGAAGGAAATCAACAAGACTTTGGGGCAGCATGAAGAGATCAAACGGTTCAGGCTGGTAGCAGATTCCTGGACTGCTGCAACAGGCGAATTGTCGCAGACCCTGAAGTTGAAACGGAAGGTCATCGAAGCAAAATACAGAAACCTGATAGAAGAAATTTTTGCACCTTCGAGGGAGGAGGACTAATTCTCGCGGGTGGCGGCTGGCAATTGGCGGCTGCTCGATTTGGAGACAGGAGACCGAAAAAGGAAGACAGGGAGATGGAGTGACGGGTAGAACATGGGATAGGGAGATTTGAGAAGGGAAAATGTCAGAGGGAGAGAATACAAGAATGAAAAGTAATTAATTGTATATTAGAAAATTGCATATACAAGAAGCAACATGCCTGTTCAAATCGGATCAATACACCGTAGGTGTTAAAGTATTGTAGAACAAACATATTCCCAGATTCGGCGGTGCTATCAGAAAAGTAATCCAAAGCCTGAATGTTTATTGCGCCGCAACACAAAAAGTTGG
>CAIYPA010000399.1 GCA_903927965.1 uncultured Bacteroidia bacterium
CAAATTGTGCGATCCAGCCCTATATCGACAACCGGAGCCTCGTGAAAACCAAACCCAATGACAGAATCCGAAAAGCATGAAAATTCGTCCGTCGCTTTGATTTTAAATGGGATAGTACCAAATTCAGGGACAGATATTTCATTCCCGGTGAAAGTGAAACCATCGTTCAACCTTTGGAACGAAAAGGTCCCTTTATCGGCAGTAACAGCCGGAAGTGTTGTTTTCGCGCCACAGGTGAGCGTATCCAATTTAGAGAAATCGATTTTCGGTTTCTCCACAAAAGTCACTGTTATGGAGTCACGCGTTTTGCAACCGTATTTATTTGTAACCGCAACTGAATATTTGCCTGATTTTGAAACTGTTATTTTTTGGCTTGTCTCTTTTGTTGACCAGGAATAACCAGTAAACTGGTCACTGGCATTGAGGGTATCTTTTTTGGGAAGACAAATGTTCCTATCCATCCCCAAATCGACAACGGGTTTACTGATCCGAAGCTCGACACTGTCTTTTAGTTGACAACCATCGAGGGTCGCCACATTCACCTTATACCAACCGGCCTGAGAAATTTGTATCTCAGAGGAAGTTGCACCCGTGTTCCAGGAATAGGTGTCGAACGCATTACCTGCACTAAGTGTCAATGGATCATCGCCTTCGCATCTTATAAGCAGTTTATCGCCATTGGCATTGATGTTGCTTCCCAGATCGAGAACAATATCAAGGTTGTACCCAACCCCGTATCCATAGGCTTCAACACCTCCAAATCCATAAACATAAGCGATAAAACCTTTTCCCGCAACAGTCGATTCAATGTAATGATTTCCCTTTGTCAATGGAACCTGAGCATAAGAAAAACCGGTGCCAGTAACTGGTTTGAAAGTCACAACATTGTTGTCAAGTTTGATTGCACCAATGGCATCGTCTTTAACGACAACATTGATAAAATATTTACTATTGATTTTTGGGGATTCGTAAGCAACAAAAGATACTTTCTCGCGGGTTTGGTTTACCGGGCTGACGATCACCATAAAAGGATCCCCATCACCGTTAGTCCAGGTTTTGTCAACTGAATTTGAATTGCTGAATTGTGCTAGTAAGATTGGTTTGTCGCTTTCAATCAATGATGGTGTTGTATATAACAAACTAAATTCATAGTAAATTCCTTTTTGCAAAGTAACAGGTGAATTCGTGCCAATTCGAACAGTTGTGTTGTTTTCTGCTGCCAGGATCCTATAAGTATCTTCGTGCCGTGTGCTTAGTGGAACTGTTATAAATTTCCGCCCCCATGATTGCAATGGCGGGATTTGCTCGTACAAGTGGTCCCAGGCTGATACGTTGGCATCAGCAGGAATTGTTGTGGACAATGAACCTGAATAGAATGCAACAGGTTTATCACTAACAATATAGCTACCTGTTAAATCACCTTGTCCCTGCGCACCCGTACCCGGAAGGTTCTCGGACTGTACTTGGTAGAGATCACCCTTGTTAAGGACTACTTTGAATGGGACATTCGCAGGTTTAAGCTTATCGGTGATTTTGGTTGGCGTAATTGTAACGGTTGTATTGTCCTCTGCGGCGACAACCATAAATTCACTGTTTCTTCCACTGCCACTATTGATCCCATTCCCATTGATGTGTGGTGTATAGCACATCGCATAATATTCGCTCCCCAGCGATTCTTTGGGAAAAATCAATGCAACCTCAGATGAGGCATCGCTCCAGTTGAGGGCGTAAACATTCAACGGATTGTCTGATATTAAATGTATCGCTTTAGATTGTATTGCTTCTGAACCTGTTGCTTCTACCAGGAGCCAATCTACCCACACTTTGACGGGAATATTAGGAGTTACTGGCCCTGAGTAGGAAATAGTCGCTGAATTGCCTATATAAATCTGATAATTACAGGTATAGCTTGATGAAAGGGTGATTTCACAATAGTGTCCCACTTTATATACTGGATCAAGAGGCGTTTTTTGATAATTCCTACCCTCCATAAACCCAAACCAAAACTCTGTACCTTCTGTGGATTTCCGGCATTTATCTAATTGTCCGAAAACTTGCCCGGAACAAATAACAATGATCGTTATTGTGAATAGGATTATTCTCATTAGTAAAACAATGTTACAGTTCCGGTTTGCCTGTGTCGGCGACCCAAATAGTCGTTAAAATCCAATATCCAGATATATACACCCGAAGGGGCAGATCCACCACTTACCATTTGTCCGTTCCACCCAATAACTTCACCTGTATCGAAAACAATGTCGTTCCATCTGTTCAATATTCTGAGATGATAATTATCCGGGGCAACACCCTCAGAAAAAAGCCTGAATTCGCGATCAACATTGTTTGGCGCATTTGGTGAGAAGGCATTTGGTGGAAAAAGATGGTCAAAAGCGATCAATATTTTGTGGGAAACCGTATCAGAACACATGAAGTCGTTAAAAGATGTCAAAATAATATTTTGATATCCTTTTACTGCATAAACATGGGATGGATCTTTGAGTGAGGAGGTTGTCTTGTCCCCAAAATCCCACAAATAACTGGTAGCTCCTAACGATGAATTGATGAAACTAGCTGATGGGCTATCGGCATAAATGATCTTGTTCAAAATATTAAATCCTGCCGTGGGATTTGGATAAGTTGTAATGAGGTCTTTACTAACCAGTTCCTGAGAACAACCTGTGAGCCTCGACCTTCCAGTAAGTGTTACGGTATATTTCTTATCGGCTTTAACATAGGTATGGGTAATAGGGGCACCAACTGCAGTCGAGTCATCCCCAAATTTCCAGCTAAAATCAACGACATCAATTCTGTCAAGGACAACTCCTGTCAATTCGGTGACAAAAGGCGCACATCCTTGATTGAATGTAAGCCCGACTGTAAAATCGGGTTTCCGCTTTATTGAAAACGAGTTATTCCCACTTTTACATCCGTATTTTGAAATCACTTCCAACCCTATTGTGGCTTGGGGCCTGTTTTTTAGGTTCAGGATAAGCGGACCTTTGGTTTCATGCGGATCCACAACGATCTCTTCCTTGTCTAATGCCGAGAGGTCCCATTTGTATTTATCGTGAATATCTGCATTACCTTCATAATAAACTTCCTGGTTGCTTTTTTCGAGACATCCCGATTGGAGTGGACTAAAGCCAACAGTTGGGATAGGTGCAACCTGGACAAGACTATCGGCTATAACCTGGTTGCTACAACCCTGATTAGAAGTAACTTTCAGATTTACAGTATAAAAGCCATCTTTTTGATAGGTATTTGCAACAACCCCTAAATCAAAACCACTTTGGGAATTGCCATCCCCAAAGTCCCAGTTGTAATTAACAGATTCAGTATTTTTTGCCATGAATTGGGCAGTATAAGGAACACATCCAAGTGTGTCTTTGGTCAACATCTGGAGTTTTGGGATCACTTTTATATCTTTAAGGATTTTGAAATTGGAACATCCCTTATCCGTGACAGTGAGTTTAAGGTCCCTTGAGCTCCTGTTTATTCCAAGTGGGACAGCGCATGAGTCGATCCCAATGCCATGTTTTATCGTTTCATTACCAAACACCCAGGAAAAATCAGAAGTTTTGATTTTGGCATTTCCCAAATATTTAACAAGTAAATTGTATCCGTAGCATTTCAATGAATCAACTGAAAAATTAACAGTTGGAACAGGTTGGAAATTTATTGGAAAAACCGTATCCGTTTGACACGAATATTGATCTATAGCACTGATTTTAAATTGGTAATGGCCGAAATCAGGAACTGAGACCTGAGGATCGGAAAAGATTAAACCATCGTTCAAACGTTTAAAGGTGAGTGTGCCTTTGTCATTTTTAACATCCAGAAGTACATTTTTACTACCGCAAACCATTGTATCGAGCCCTGTAATATCCAACTTCGGACTATTAATAAAAGATAAGGAAATGGTGTCTTTAGCGATACATCCATATTTATTGGTTGCCTTAACTGAATAAACAGCTGTTTTGGAAGTTTTAATTTTTTGGATTGTATCCTTTGTTGACCACAAATATTTTGAAAATTGAGTTCCTGCATCAAGTGTCATTGTTGCCGGACTACAAACCGTCTGATCTGCACCCAAATCAATGATTGGTTTACTTACCTGTACCTGAACACTATCCTTTAAATTACAACCGTCACTTGTAGATACTTTTACATTGTACCATCCATTTTCAGTCACTTCGATCTTTGAATCTGTCCCACCAGTGTTCCACAAATAGTTATCAAAAGTTGTTCCGGCATTGAGCACTATGGGTGCACCATCATAACACTTTACGATCAGTTTTTCTCCATTTACATTGAGGTTTCCTCCCAAATCGAGGACAATGTCCAAATTGAAACCAACACCATAACCATATGATTCGTAACCCCCATAGGCATAGGCATAAGCGATAAAACCTTTCCCGGCTTCGGTTGTTTCCAGCACATGGTTGCCCTGTGCAATGGTTGCCTGAACGTAGGAATAGCCAGTCGTTCCAAGGGTTGTAAAATTAACCAGATTGCCATCCAACTTTATTTTGCCCAGTGCGTCATTTCTTACAATAATATTAACAAAATATTTATCCTTAATCTGGTCTGAATTGTATGCCACAAATGCCACTTTTTCGCGGGTCTGGTTTACCGGACTGACAATCACCATAAAAGGGTCTCCATCACCACCTGTATATAATGAATCGACACTGACAGAATTGCTGTACTGGGCCAATAAAACTGGTTTATTACTGTCAATCAGCGAAGGTTCGTTGTATTTCAGCATAAATTCATAAAATTGACCTTTGTTCAGGGAAACAGTCGAAGTTTGATTACCAATTTGGATCAAAGTATTGTCTTCTGCAGCCAGGATCCTAAATGTGTCCTCATGCCTTGTTTTCAATGGAACGGTAATAAATTTCCGGCCCCATGAATGTAAGGGTGGTATTTGTTCATACAAATGGTCCCAGGCCCTTATATCTGCACCATATGGGACAGTTGTAGCCAATGCTCCGGAATAAAATGCAACCGGTTTAGTGCTTTTTATATAGCTTCCAGTCAAATCGCCCTGGCCCGGCCACTTTGGGATGGGCAGGTTTTCTGATTGAACCTGATAGATCTCCCCTTTATTAAGTGTTACAGAAAAAGGTATATTTGCTGCTCTTCCCTGATCGGTAACCTTTGTGGGGGTTATGTTTACAAGTGTATTGTCTTCCGATGCAACAATGGCAAACTCACTGTTCCTGCCACTCCCTGTATTGATTCCGTTTCCATTGATATGTGGGGTATAACACATGGCATAATATTCGGTGCCCAGTGCCTCAGTGGGGAATATAACTGCAACATCCGAAGAATTAATGCTCCAGTTCATGGCATAGACATTCAGTAAACTATCCGACTGCAGGTGAATTCCCTTTTCCTGGATATTTTCAGAATCCAATGGTTCAGCAATTCTCCAATCAACAGGAATTCTAACAGGCTTATTCGGTAATAAGACACCTGTTGCAAAAGGGGTTGTTGATTTTCCAAGAAAAACTTTGAATTTACAAGTGTAGATCGAAGTAACAGTTATATCGATATAATGATTGTTTGTATATGTTCGGTTCTCCAAAAAGCCAAACCAAAAGTCTTTTCCTTCGGTTGACTTATGGCATGGGCCTGTCTGTCCAAAACCATTTAGGATATTTGAAAAAAGAAAAATAAGAATAAGCCTTGAAAATTTCATCTTTAAATGAATTAGGCGTTATGTAACAATACTTTTAAAAAACAGGTCATTTTCCAAATATTAATTAAATCTTGTAACCCTTAAAAAAGCAGCACCACAGTTCCTGTCTGCCGGTGTGCCCTTCCGAGGAAATCGATATAGTTGAGCACCCAGAGGTAGCTCCCCGGTGGTGCGAAATTGCCATTGGGCATTCGCCCGTCCCAACCCTTGATTTCGTCCTTTGTTTCAAAGACGATGTCGTTCCAACGGCTCATCACTGTGAAATGGTACCCCTGCGGTGCGATCCCGTCCGAGTTCAGGAGGTATTCCCTGTCCTTGCTGTTTGGGGCATTTGGCGAAAAGGCATTTGGGGTGAAAAGCCGGTCGAAGGCCACCAGCAGTTGGTGCGACACGGTATCTGTGCACTGTTCCTGGTTCGAAACTTCGAGGAAAATTTTCAGGTGCCCCGTCCTGACAAAATGGTGCGACGGGTTTTGGGCCGAAGAGGTCGCCCCATCGCCAAAATCCCAAAGATAGGAGGAGGCACCGGTGCTGTTGTCTGTAAAACGCACATCTGGCTTGTCGTTGTAAACCACCTTGTTGTCCATGCCAAATGCTGCCACCGGTTTTGGGTAAGTCCTTATTGTGTCCTTTTTGTTCAAAGTCACGGCGCATCCTGTTACCGAAGAAACGGCAGTAAGGGCGACCGGATAGGTTTTGCCCGGTTGTGTGTAGGTATGCGCGGCACTTGCGCCCCTTGCGGTCGTGGCGTCGCCAAAATCCCAGTCGAACACCACCTTGTCAACGTTGTCGCCTACCGTTCCCGAGAATGTTGCCGCAAAAGGGACGCACCCAGCAGCAGAAGGTATGCCGAACGATATGACGGGCTGCCGCTTGATGCCGATTGTCGCCTGTTGGCTCTTGCAGCCGAATTCCGACACGACCTTTAGCCCGATCGCAGATGATGGTTTGTTTTTCAGGTCAAAAGCCAATGGCCCCTGTGTTTTGAGAGGGTCCCTGACGACCTCGGCTGCGTCCAGCCCGGTGAGGTCCCAAAAGTATTGGTCCCTTGTATTTCCGGAACCCTTGTACGAAATTTCGTGGGCGTCCGGCGCGAGGCAAATGCCGGGCGACATGTCGAACCCGGCCGTGGGCACCGGTGCGACATGGACCATGTTTTTGACCAGGACCGAGTTTGAGCAGTTCTTGTCGGTCGTTACCGTCAGCCCGATGTCGTACCTTCCATCAGTGGAATAGTTGTGCTTTGGGGCGGTGCCGGTCCCTGTGGTGCTGTCGCCAAAGTCCCAGACGTACTTCACGCCGGTCTCGGTGTTTGTGGCGAGGAACTCAAAAAAGTCGGGCTGGCACAATATGGAATCTTTTACCGAAAGTCCCAAGGTTGGGATGACCCTGATATCGCTGATCGTATGCGACGCGGAACAGCCGTCCAGCCCGACAGAAAGGACGAGGTCGCGTTTGGACTGGTTTACCCCGAGCGGGATCTTTTGCTTGTTGAGCCCCACGCCGTCCACAATGGTGTCGCCACCGAAGACCCATGTAAACCTGGCCCTGGCAATATCTGCGTCCCCGACATAGGTCGCGTCGAGATTGTATCCGTAGCATTTTTGTTCGTCGATCGTGAAGCCGACCTTGGGTATTTTGTAGAACGC
>CAIYPA010000400.1 GCA_903927965.1 uncultured Bacteroidia bacterium
AATGACATAAAAAAATCCATGTCGGGATGAGACATGGATTTTTCAGATTAGATACCGGTTGTTGTTTTATTTTACAACTTCTATTTCGGTTCGGCGGTTCAATTTGCGTCCTGCAGGTGTATCGTTTGATGTTGCAGGGTTTTTTATTCCAAGTCCCTTTTGTGAAACAATACGGTTTTTCTTGATTTTTGCTGCTGTAAGAGCTTTTGCCACAACCATTGCACGGTTTTTCGATAGATTTATATTGTGCGATTCTTTGCCAGAACTATCTGCATTCCCTGAGATTTTTACTTTATAATTACTGTTTTCGTTTAGCAATTTTACCAACTGTTCAATTTTCGCTTTTTCTTCTTTAGAAATCGTTGACTTATTCGTATCAAAATATACTGGCGAAGCTTTCATTTTTTGAGCCTCAATTTCTTCAGCAGTCAGTTCTTTTTTCGGACAACCTTTGTTCTCTTTCAAACCTGCTACAGTTGGACACTCATCTTCGTCATCAATTACACCATCTTTATCGGTATCAAGAGGGCAACCAGTTGCATCAACTTTATATCCTTTTGGAGTACCAGCACATTTGTCGTCTTTATCGGCAACACCATCACCATCTGTATCAGGACAGCCTTTCAGACTGGCTAATCCAAAAACATCAGGGCAGGCATCGTCTTTATCAGCAACTCCGTCTTTATCCTTGTCAGGACAGCCTTTCAATGAAGCTAAACCAGCAACAGTCGGACAGTCATCCAGATAATCAGCAACACCATCACCATCAGTATCAACAGGGCATCCTTTAGCGTCAACAGCTACTCCGGTTGGTGTATCAGGACATTTGTCCTTGTTATCTGAAACACCATCCATGTCTGAATCCTTCGTCTTCCCGAAGTCAAATTCAATACCGATTGTCCCTTTTATGATATTGTCATGCACTTTGTTCGGTCCTCTCATAGCATCGATGCCACTGAGGTAGCCCAAGTCGAAATAAAATGCTCTATTTGCTTTGTTGTAATATTTTGCTCCGACACCGGCATCAAAATTTAATCCTGACTTTGCATTGTCGGCCAATAGCCCGGGTCCGGCAAAAAGATAAGGACGAAATTTTTTACTCTCGTCGGATAGTTTTAATCTTAAATTCAAAAATCCACCTGCCAAATCGATACCCCCATTTTGTTTCGAATTAAGAACTCCAAGATCGCCTTTTAGCAATAAATCAAATCTCGGGCTTAGGTAAGTGCCTAAATATAATTCAGGCACAAGTCCAATACCTCCCTGATTGCTGGGTCCATAAGCTCCAAGGCCTAAGCCGGCAGCCCATTTTTTATCTATTGTTTGAGCAAAAAGGTTAGCTGTAAAAGCTAAAATCACTGAAAGTAGAAGTAGTTTTTTCATAGATATTTGTTTTGTTGATTATGTGTTTTACTATAGCGCTTAATTTGTTTCGTTTTCACAATTGTTTAAAATTATGAAGCTAATATAGGTAAAATACACATAAAAAAAATCCCTATCGTCTTTGACAGGGATTTTTTTTAACAAATACAAGTAATTATTTTGTTTTGATCACTTCAAATTCAACTCTGCGGTTAAGTGCACGACCTTCCGGAGTTTCGTTTGATGCTGCAGGATTAGCTATTCCAAGT
>CAIYPA010000401.1 GCA_903927965.1 uncultured Bacteroidia bacterium
CCTTGAAAACCTAACCAATCTTGATCAATTGTTAAATGTCCATAGCTTTGAAGTCCTTGCCTTTCCGTTAAAGATTGAAGCAGATAGTTCGATTGTGAGGGCGGTGGCGAGGGTGGAATAAATTGATTTACTGTACTTAGTCTAATCTATTGTTTCTCAGAAGTGTGGATTTTTCTTAATTCATTGATTTGATCTTCAGTTAAGCTGGTTATCAATTTTATTAACTCATTTGATAAGCCCGCTTTAATACCTTTAATTGCAGTCATATTGGCATTCCTGCTACGTTCCATTTCAATTCCTTGTTCTATCCCTTGTTCCTTTCCTTCTTCAAAAATAACTTGCTCGAACCTTTTTACTTTTTCCCTGAATTTTTCATAGTCATTTATATATTCCCAATCAACCTGTTCAAACGATTCCGTGTTGATCCTTTTGATTATTTCTACAAATATTTCATCTTTCAGGTACTCATTGAACCACCCTTTTTCGTTCAACCTATTTCTTGTCTTATCGGCCAATTCGAACCATTTGAGGTATTTGCTGTATTTTTTATTCCTGACAATATTCGGCTGAAATGCATAGATCAACTTATTTTTCCCGAGAAAATCAAGTTTACGAGTCTTGTTGTTTATTATTTCGAGGCATTTTTCACGCTCGGTGATCAGATTTAGAATGTTGTCTTCTCTCCAAAGGTTTTTGTTTTTTATAAAGTCGTTCACGATTTCCCCGGTCATCATATAGCTTACAAAGTCGTCCTTAAAGTTCAGGTCGTCGTCAGCCAGCCAAATCAATGTGATTACTGGTATCAGTTTGTCATAATCTTTAATGTCGCGTTTCCTGTTTTCCTCCAGGTCGATGCTTTTGTCTGGCATTTTTTCGAGTTGCAAAACAGTGTTCATCGAATGGTACATGTAGAACCTCTTGACAATGTCGGTTTTGAACCATTGTTGCATGTCGATGATCACAAAGTTGTCGCCTATTTTGCACCTGAAGTCAAATTCCACAGCAGTGGCATCATCGGTGATTTTGTGCTTTGTCGGCAGCAATTCCATTTCGGCGATCTCAACGTCAAAAAAATCTTCCAAAAAACGTTTGGCTATCCTCGTCTCCGAGAACACTTTTTTAAAATATCGGTCGTAATTCAATGGTGCCAAATACATTGCAAATGATTTTAGAATATTGCAAAGTTAATCAAATAACTTCCTATTATTCAACCACGGGTCATTGTATTTTATTAATGTAACTTTTAGTTTTTGGCTCAATTCTTCAACCTGGGCAGGATTTTCATTGGCGATGTTCTTCATCTCATAAGGATCTGTTTTTCTGTCGAAAAGCAGGATCGTTTCCGGTTTTGATTCGGGATGGTCGATCACGAAAGTGTAACGCTCTGTCCTTATGCCCCTTAAACCAAAATCGGACTTTTCGTTGTCCACACGCATATACCATTGCGAACCTGGCTTCTCCCCTTTCCCAGTAACAAGATAATTTGCAAAGTTATAGCCATCAACTTCCCCAGGAATGGAGGCTGCAAATCCCATCAGTCCAAGCATAGTCGGGTAGATATCAATTGTGGACAACAGGATATCGTCATGATGGGGTTTCAATTTGCCGGGAAATCTGATGATCAATGGAACGCGCATAGCCTCCTCGTACCAGTTGTTTTTCGTGACCTCCTCGTGAATCCCAATGCAATCGCCATGGTCTGAAGTAAATACAACTATTGTGTTGTCAGCCAGACCTTCCTCTTCCAAGGCTTGTAGAATCCGGCCAAATTGTTCATCCACACCGGTTATCGCTGCATAATAATCCTTGATATTTTTCCTGTAATGGTCGCCCCACTTTGTCCCTGCCGGTGGGATATTTGGTTTGGTGACCAACGATTCAAGAGGAATATCTTTATAGAGGTCTTTGTATTTCTGTGGCACAAGGTTATAACCTGTATGCGGTGGGTTCATCGAAATAACCAATGCAAAGGGTTTCCCTTTTTCCCTGATTTGTCCGGTTTTATCCTTGATGAAATCAATGGCCTTGTTGGCTTCGTGTTCAGGCCCCCACTCATCAAAGTATTTGAAATTCTCACGTGTGTCGTTGGTATCCCAATACATGGGACGCAGATGCTGATCATACGTTCCATAAGCATGCCAATAGGTGAACCCGTGGCGACGGTCTGGCGAGCACCATTCGTTCCATTTTACATCCCCTGCATTGTTGCTTGTGTTGATGAATGGCTCGCGTGGCGAATCAAGGTGCCACTTCCCGATGTAACCCAAAGAGTAACCCTGATCCTTTAAAACATCCGACCAGCACCGGGTTGATTTTGGCAATTCGCACCCGATCTTTTCGGTCAGGTTGGTGCAATTTCCAACGACTTTGTTGTGGTGCGGGTATTGGCCACTCATGATCATCGCCCTGGTTGGCGAACTTACCGGATAGTTGCTGATGGCATTGGAAAAATAAACACCTTGCGATGCAAAACGGTCAAGAACAGGCGTACGCACTTTTTCTTCACCCAGAAAACCGAGGGTCTGCGCCCGCATCTGATCGGGAAAGACGAATAGCAGGTTTGGCGTTTGCTTCTTTTCTGTTGTGGCACCCATTGCCATGCAGGAAAACAAAGGGAGGATTACAATTCCAGTTATTTTATTCATTGTCTGTATTTTACAAGTTTAAAAAGGCGGCTGGCAACTGGCTTCTTGCAGCTGGCTATTGGCGACTGGCTCTGTTCGGAGACAATATTATGATCTTTCATGTGTTTATAATTTGTTTTTTAGCGGCCACATGGAACTCGCCATGAGATAATCATGCTTC
>CAIYPA010000402.1 GCA_903927965.1 uncultured Bacteroidia bacterium
AAATCGCCACACAAAAAAAATGGTTATTGATGTCAAACAGAAAAGAAATGATAACCTTTGAGGTTCAAAGAATGACAACAGAGGCTTACCGAAACTTCAGCAAAAAAAACTAAAATAAACATAGGCAAAAAAATCGCTGAATGTATTGGCATAGTTCAACGAAGCTTCATAATATAGGTCCCGGTAATAACCAGCTTCCAGACCTCCTACGTTAATGTCCAAAGGACTGATGTTGTATTTGTAGTAACCCGACTGGCCGTTACGATACCAGGGATTTACGCCAGGCTTGCCAACATCTGCCCAGTTAATCTTGTATTCAGGACGGGTGTAATCGGCATACAGTGTCCTTGTATTGTAATAAGTACTAAATGCCACCTTACCTTTAAATGACAATCCTTTAAGGACAAAATCAAGTTTCTGGTCCAATACAACATCCGTAAATAACTTGGAACTCAAATATTTACTAAAGTTTCCCTGCGCCAGATAAGTATAAGGATTGGTTGTAAAACCATTCAATTTCAACGCAAGCCGATCACCGGTAGCATCAGGATAATCAATATCGGGAATCCCGTTCACTTTGTCTTCGAGCAGCCATGCAGGCCAATAAGCTGGAAAAGATGCGGGAGTTGTTGCATATAAACTTCGCCATGGCGAGGTTATGGGTTGGTTCTTAATCCCTGTTTCACCACCGATGTTAAATGAAAGGGTAGTTGTCGGGGTCAGGTTAAAATCGAGGTTTGTCCGATAGTTGAACCGGTCGTATTTATATCTTGTGTCCTGATAACCATTTGTATATCCGACAAATAGGGTTGACTCATTGTAATAACCCAAAGTTCCGAAATATTTGACAAATTTTGTCCCACCCGAGATATTGAAATTGGCATCCACAGTTGGGGAATATGGGAGAGTCATCTCTTTAAACCAGTCAACATTGGGATATTGCAAAGCTTTTAATGGAGAGGACGGATTCTGGTACTCATTCAAATCGCTTTGTGGGATCAACTTATCAAACTGGGCCCCATTCATCAATCCCATATTCAATTCAGTCATAGTGGTATATGAATCAATGAATTGAGGAATCCTAGTTGCTTTTTGCAAACCGTAGGAAGCTGAAAAGTTCATGACTGGTGCCCCCAGGTTGCCCCGTTTGGTTGTCACGATAATAACACCGTTAGCCCCTTTCGCTCCGAATACAGCAGTTGCACTTGCATCCTTCAATACTGAAATAGACCCAACTTCGTTTGGATCCAAATCGGTAAAACTCCTTTCAACACCATCAACAAGTACCAATGGCTGGGAACCGTTCCAGCTTGATACACCACGTATAACAATTTCTGAACTGTTGGCACCCGGTTCTCCAGCCTGTTGCATCGTCAAAACCCCTGACATTTTACCAGCCAGGGCATTGGTAACGTTCGAGTTCCCTGAGCGCATCAATGATTCGTTCCCGATCTGTACAACCGCCCCTACAACACTTTCCTTTTTCTGGGTACCATAACCTACAACGACAACCTCCTCGATTCCCACATTATTTTCCGAAAGTGTGACATTATAGAGATTTGTGCCTGTAATGGGAATTTCCTTGGCTTGCATACCTACAAAACTGACGACTAAAGTTTTAGCTGTAATTGGGATGGAAAGTGTGAATTTTCCCTCAAAATCGGTTGTAACCCCAACCGTAGTACCTTTGACAATAATGGTTGCCCCTGGGATGGGTTGACCTTTGTCATCGCGTACGGTTCCGGTAATCTCTTTTTTCTGTTCTGCCTTTGACAAAACAGGTGAACCATTCGATTTAGAAGGTTCTGTAAAGACCTCCTTTTTAATAATGATTGCCTTGTGGACAATTTCATAAGTTAAACCTGTACCGATCAGACATTTGTCCAGAACATTCTCGGCTGTTACATCCTTCATTTCAATGTCGAGCCCCTTGATTGCACGGACCTCTTCATTGGAATAAAAGAAATTAAATTCAGATTGTTTCTTCATTGTCCAAATCACCTGCTCCAGATCTGCATTCTTTAAACTTAAGTTCATTTTTACAGATTGCGAATAGGTCAGATTTGTTCCGGCACTTACCTGCAGAACCGAGGCCATAACAATGATCCAAACGACTTTTACCATAATAAGACACTTCGTAAGCGCCCTCACAAAATGAGTTTGCTTAACAAATTTTTTTTTCATAAATTTGATAATTAGTTTGTACACTAAAAACTATCCTGCAAACGCAGGGTTATCCGGCAGGAAATGTTACGAGCATTTCCTGCTTTTTTTTACTTCTTGCTAAAAAGAATTGTATTTTTATCGATTTCAATGGTTATTTTACCCGTAGAACGAATAATATCAAGTATCTGATTGATATCACCATAGCGGTTAAGATTTCCACTGAACCGTAAATCTTTGACCGATGTATTCCTGTAAAGCACATTGGCAGAATACCATCTTGACAAGGTGGTCATAATATCCTCGAGACGGGCATCATAAAAAATCAAATTCCCATCTTTCCAGGCGGTATAAAGGTTCACATCCACTTTTTTAATTTCAGTCTGTCCGTTTGAGACATCAAATGTGGCTTGCTCGTCAGGTGACAATAACCGACTTTCATGAGTGATTTGAGAGTTGATCTTCACACTACCTTCCACCAGGGTGGTTACAATTTTCTCGTTATTCTCATAGGCATTCAAATTAAATGTTGTTCCTAAAACTTCAACGTTCATTCCTGCAGTCCTGATCACGAACGGCCTGCTTTTATCTTTGGTTACCTCAAAAAATGCTTCACCCGACAATTCGACTTCGCGTTTGTTCCCCCCAAACCTGACTGGATATTTGAAATTGCTCATAGCATTCAAATGTACCCTTGTTCCATCGCTAAGAAGAAGGGTGAATTCCCCTCCCCTTGGAATCCTCAGGATATTGAAAATCGGATGTATTGTTTCACCTTTAGACGATTTTGCATAATTCAATTTTCC
>CAIYPA010000403.1 GCA_903927965.1 uncultured Bacteroidia bacterium
ATCCGAGGGAATTAACCCCAAGATCCCATGGCTTTATGATTATAAATAGGATTTCAGGTTCAAGTAATAATTTACTCAAATGAATACCCCGTAAAAAATCGCTGAAGGATCGTGACAAGTTGTGAATCCTCTGTGGTTCTCTGTGTAACTAATTGTATCACAGAGGTGCACTGAGGTGGCACAGAGTTTCACAGAGATAAAAGCCATTTTCAGACTTTTTGTACATCTTCTTGGTCATCTAATTTAGCAACCCAAAATAGAAATACAGCGTCCTGTTAACCGGTTTGTCCATCTTATTCAATTCGCCGGCAGTACCCAGGTTCCAGGTATCGTTGCTGATGCCCATCGCCAGTTTTGTACCGATCGGCGGAATGTTGTCAAGAAAGGAAATATCGCCTGTCGGCAAAACCGGATAATTTTTGGGTCCCGATAAACCATAGAAACTGAACAGGCGGACAAACAAATCCTCTTCCTGCGCCACAACCGTGAATTTCCCGTCAACGGTGTTGAACTCCATCCAGGAAACTTCAGGATAATACCCTTTGAACTGAGGGGGCCCCCAACTGTTATCGGCCGGCAATTTGTTGTTGTACATGCGCTGATAGACGTCGAGCAAACCGCCCTGCATCCGGTTTTTCCAGACATGTGAAGGACCTTTCCCCAACCATTTGGCACCGATCACATCCGACTCAGGAAAATCGAAGCTGATTCCTGTAAATAGTTGGTCTCCTGCCACTTGATATTCATAATTCATTGACAACCAGCCACTGCCATACATGGTCCAGATGATCTTTTTCAGGTCGCCCGAATAGGTCATTTCCAAAGAGCAATTGCCATTCGATTTGACCGGTTTAATGCTTTCGAGCTGAGCTTTCCCGCTTACAAGGACAGGGCCGTTGTTGAAAGGAATCGGCAGACCAAGATCATTGGTCACACGCCTGATTTTCCCATCTTTCTTGCCGAAAGTCACCCCTATACCGGAAGCTTTTAAAGTAAATGTGCTATCGTTTTCACTCAGTTCAACAATCCCTTTTTCTTTGGAAAGGTCGCCCGACTGTTGTTCAATGGGAAGGATATTGTCGGCTTCAACGCCAGCAGCTTTTAATTTTTCGCGCCTTAGCCGCTCTTTTTCGTTGAGGTCCAGTTTAACCAATTGATTGACCGATTTTTGATTGGAACCAATCCCCCAGCTCCAACAGTAAATTTCTTCACCGGTAGGGTCAAATGCCTTCAGGTAAAGAGCGTCATATTTTTTGTAATCGGTTGGAATATCAAGTTTTAAGTTTCCGAAAGCCAACGGTTTCAGGTAGGGACTTATTATCTTCCCACTTTTCATCACCGTATTTTTCGCCTGCCTTTCCAGTAATGTGCTGAAATTTACCAGTTGCCACTCAAAACGGCAATCCTTGAGATTGGTGAAATGGTACCTGTTTTCGACCTCTATATTTCCGTCAAACGATTCGGGCAGCTTTTTCAGATTGATTTTCACGGGGCAATAGATTTCGCGGATCGCATAGAAGCTCCCCTCTTTTTCGCGGTGCGGACCCACCAAACCATCGGGGGCGTTCACACGGTTGGCATCGATAAACCCGTTCAAGTCGGTGCGGACAATCCCCTCATCCAAAAGAGCCCAGATAAAGCCACCTCCGGCGTTGGGGGTGTTCCAGAACAGTTCCCAGAATTCGGAAAGGCTTGCGGCTCCGCCACCATCGTCCTGAGAATGCAGGAACTCTGTTGGCATATAGATTTTCCCCTCAGTGAAGATCTTTTTCGAGCTGTAATAATTCTCGTAATGGTTGCAGTCGATCCCGTTAAAATCGTTCCCCGGACGGTGGTGCGGATGGATCACGGGCCGTTTCGATTTGTCATAAATCAGGAAATCGTCATCGAGTTCCTTGTTGGTACCCCCCTCGTTCCCATTGTCCCACAGCATGATGGATGGATGGTTCACATCCCGGATCACAAACTCTTTGACCAATTTAGCGCCGGGTGCTGTTGCATACGAATTCTGCCATCCTGCGAGTTCATCCAAAACATACAAACCCAATGAATCGCAATAGTCGAGGAAGACCTGATCGGGTGGGTAGTGCGAACAACGTATTGCATTCATATTCATAGCTTTGATGAGCTTCACGTCATCGAGGTTGATCTTGTTGTTGAGGCACCTTCCGGTTTCGGGCCAAAAGGCATGACGGTTGACCCCTTTCATCTTGATTTTCGTCCCGTTCAAATAAATCCCGTCACCTTGTTTGATCTCGATGGTACGGAACCCGAATTTTTGGGTCGTGCTGTACAACTCGCTTTTTTCATCCTTCAGCCTGACTTTGACCGAATAAAGCGATGGGGTTTCAGCCGTCCAACACGCAGGTTGTGGCACTTTACAATTCAGGGTAACCAGCGAATCTTTGGAATTGGCTGTTGCAGTGCAGGTTGCAACAACCTTATTTTTTGCATCATACAATTCTGCCAAAATTGTCCGTTTCCCTTTGAGGTTTTTAGGAAACACATCCATCGAAAACGACCCATCTGCTTTGGCATCTATGGCCACTCTTTCAAGATGTTCCTGCGGATAAGCCTCAAGATAGACGGGACGGAATATCCCGCCAAATACCCAGTAATCTGCAAATCTTTCAGCCCTGTTCACAGAAGCATCTGCCGACATCTTGCTGACAGTCGCCTCCAACAGGTTCTCCTGGCCAAATTTCAATTTGTCGGTGATGTTGTACCTGAACTGATAAAAGGCGCCCTGATGGATTTCGCCTGCCTGTTTGCCATTGATTTTCAATTCGGTATCGGTCATCGACCCTTCAAAAACGATAAAGACATCCTTTCCCTGCCAGCTCTTCGGGGCAGAAAACGAATATATATAAAGCCCTTTTTCATCTGCAAACTTGAATTTCTTGCCATAAGTCCTGTAATCGCGGCCATAGTCGTACTCCCCGAACCCCTGCTGCTCCCAATGTGAAGGAACTTCGATTTTTGTCCACACATTGCTGTTCCTGCCCGAAGTACACAAGAACTGCCAGGTCTTTGTATGGGTGTTATCTGTCCCGGAAAGGTATTGGATTTCCTTAGTTGTTGGAGATGAATAACTTGAAATAGATGGAAATAATAGAAATAATAGAAATAGGGGAGTAAGAGAAATAGATGGAAATGGGGAAATAGGTTGAAATTTGGGAATTCGGGATATAGATTGAAATAAGGAAATAAATTGAAATAAGTTTCGAATGAGTTTCATATCTGGCTTTTATATTATGAAATATTTATAATATCTGACGGTTAATTCTTTGTGAAACTTGGTGTCTTGGTGTCTTTGTGGCAGGAAACCAATTTGCCACGAAGGCACAAAGTCACCAGGATTCACGAAGAACTGTAAAATTATATTCTCAAAATTTACATCAGAAATCTGGTGTAAGGTTCTCCCACTTCACGTTCCATTTGCCATCTTTCGGGAAACCGGGATTCTGGACAGTGCAACCCTCCCAACCGGCACACATCAGCGAAATGGCTTTCAGGAAACCGCCATTGCCCGGCAGATAAATCCTGAGCCGTTCGCTTTGATAGTTGTGACCGTTTTTCAGATAAGTGTTTTTCTGAACATTTTTGAGCAGGGCTTCAAGAGCGATATCCGGTTCGAGCAAACGCGTCGCACACATCGCCACCATCGGGTAATCCCAACCCCATGTGGATGGCCAATCCCATTTCTGCATCACCACTTTCAATGTATTGCGCATAATTTCGGGATCGATCTTGTCCCACATCGGCAACATACCCAACGTTCCCAGGACTGAGGGATGGTCGGTCATGTTCTTCGGATTTATATAAGAGTCTGGGGCATTGGCAATTCCGAGATAGACATCATTTTCCTGTTTGGGTGCTGCCAGACCCAACCGGACCGCTTCCCATTTTGGATCGGCAGGAAGGTTGAGCCGTTTGCGCCACTCCTGGGCAACCGTTAAACCCCAATACCAATAGGCCAGTTCGTACGGCGGATTGATCGTCGTTTCGCGTGCCCAATGCTCCTGTGCGGGAATCAGCGGCGACAACAGGTTATAAACTTTGGTTGCAGGATCCAGGACTGCGAAGTCGGCCATAAAATCGGCAGTAGCAAAGACCTCTTTCCTGAATTTTTCGAGCGTTTCCTTGGAAGGTTTGCTCCGGTACAACTGCTCGGCCATGTAAATAAAATGGGGCTGCTGCCAGATCAGGTAGCTTCCCACGCCCGAAGGACTGTTCTGCCCTTCCGGTCCGACCATCTTGGGCCACCGTACCCCTTTAAAACCCTGCAATTGCGCTGTTTCAAGACCTTTTGCATAAATGTGCTGGTACCACTCCAACTGTTTGACAAGGTATTCAGGATGGTTCCAATTGAAGAAGTGGGCCGAGTGCCACCAATGCATTTCGAGGTGGAACTTTCCATACCAGCTGTTGAACACCAAACCGGTCTCCTGTGGCGGCAACGACCCTGAGTTTTGAATTTTTGTGAGGTATTGCGACAACACAAACCGCCGCTCAAGTTCGGGCGCCCGCGAATCGGTGCAAGCCGAAAAATCGACGACACCACTGGTTTCCCAAAACTGATTCCAACTACTTAGGTTTTCTTTTTCTGTCTGGATAAACGTGGGGAGTACTTTCCGTATTTCCTTTTCGGAAAATAAGCAACTGAATGTTAATGAATTGCTGGATTTGGAAGAAAGAACAAAATCATGTTTCCCTTTTTCTTCCAAGACTGCAGATTCCTCCCAATTCAATTTTACCTGATAGTGGTCGTTATCCAATGTCCGGAGTATTTTGGCCGATTTGTCGTTCAGTTTCACCAATTGCGATTGATGTTTATCAACAGATTTAAAATCGTAACCGGAATGGACGTGGCCGGGAACAGCAAACGGGAAAAGCCATTCCACTTTGAGCTGCCCCTTAGCAACCAGTGGCGAAGTGATTTTTGCTGAAATCAGATCGGATTGCTGGTGGCAGAAGACCTCCACTTTCACAGGTTGCCCTTCGACAGAAAATTCACTTGTGATTCGTCCTTCCCAAAGGTTGAGGCGATGTTTAGGGTTTTCGATGTCAGCAATTTTTACCTCTGAACCATCGGCTTTTTTCATCAGGAGGCGGATCACTCCAAGGTTCAGGCGTTGCGGATTTTCGCGGAAATAGTTGGCTGCCTGTGCATCACGCCCTGTCCCCTTAAACTGTGACAGATAAGGCACTTTCCGTCCCTGATAATCAGAATACAAGGCACTCTCCATTGGCTTATAATTCTGTGTATTCGGAAAGGTATGCCATCCCCAGTTCGATTGGGTCCCCAACGTCACCCCATTTTCGTATTCCTTGTAAAAAGTCTGTAACCCGGTAATGTCGGTCGTAAAAGCAAATTCCCCGTTCCCAACCGAAAGGCTCGCAAGGGTATCGGCTTTTTCAATGAGGATGTTGTTCCGTGTAACCAAAGCATGCCGGTCGATTTTCTGAGCTGAGAGTTCAATTGAAATGGCTGTCAGCATGATAATTACAGCCAAAGTGCAGATTAACTTCATTTGATGTGTCTTAATTATTTTAAACTTTTAGTCTATTCCGAAAAGCCCTCTTCTGCCACTAAGACTCTAAGACACCAAGGCTCACAAAGAATTAAATATCAGTACTATATCCTTAGTGAAACCTTCGTGTCTTAGTGTCTTTGTGGCATTTTTTGTTTTTATCTTTTCGGAGTATATTCAACTTTTACGGATTACAAAATAGGGTTGATTGATTAAATCCTCCTTTAAACCAGGGTACAATCCTGCCTTGTCGTGACTTTCCTTGAACTCAAAGTAATAGGCTATCGGATAGGATGTTGTAGTATAATCGGCAGGAATTGTTGCATTGAAACTTTTGCCGTTCAATTTCATTTCGAGCTTCTCCCATCGTTCTGCCTGATTCACATGCCGATAGTAAAGATTGGCAAGTTTGGGTGTTTTTTCAAAAGAAAGTTCAATTTCAAGAGGTTGTCCTGCGATGAATTTCTCAGGAACGATGGAACGGCATTCCAAAGTTGTTCTCACAGGCCTTCCAATGGCTTCCTGAATTGCCAGTTGAACCACTTTATTTTGTGTTCCTGTACTGCTAACGGTTTGCTTTAACAGATTGGCCATTAAGGCAATGTCTTCATCTATAGCTGATAACCTGTTGAGCCAGTTACCTCTGAGGTCTGGCTTTTCACCTACGGTAATATCTGATTGATAGGACTTTGCTGCAATGTTCGCAAAATCAGACCAGTAGTTCCTGGCTTTCTGGTAATAGGTCAACGCCAATTCAAGTGCTGAACGGTCACCACTTTGTTCAAAAATGGAGTAAAGAAGTGCTGAGCGGAATTTGGCACCAAAGAAATTGCCCAACCCGGCCTGAATGGTCACATCCAAAACCATCCTGCGGTATTCTGCACTTTGCTTGTTTTTGACAGTTGCCCCAGCCTTTGCAAGATTCCTGGCTGCATGAAGTGCATAATCTTCAATCCATTGCGCCACTTCGACAGGTGTATATTTCCCGCTTCTTTCCCCCTTTAAAAGCTCTGCTGCAAATTCGTTGATCCGCATGAACAGTTGGGGATCAAATGGGCTTACATTTCCAAAAACCTTCGGGGCCAGACTGTCGCTGTATGGGCTTTTCTGCTTGGGATCGACAATCGACTGATTTGTATAAACTTCTGGCCAATAGTTGTTGTTTGCTGCTGAAGGGCCATGGGCAGTCAATATTGTTGGAAGGATCCTTGTGGCGTTTGCAATGGCCGCTCCGACCGCCAAAGCCCCTCCATCGAATTGCTCGTTGAGGGTCCGTTGCCATATTTCGGGTGCTGCATCGGGATTGTATGTGAGCCTACCGAATATCCGGTAACTGTAAAGGTATTTTTGCCAGTCCCAACGCGGTTTTAAAGTGGCATCGGCATATCCGCAACGGTCACCGGCAATGCCCGACCCACGCCGACCTTTGAACGACAGCGGTTCCATCATTTCAACACCCGCACTTCCGCAAAAAGAGAAGGCCCTCGAATGTGCCGCACTTGTCAAAGGATCGCCCCACAAGAGGAGCCGTTGGGTTCCGGGCCAGATCCTGTGAACGACCTTGTATTTCCGGTCACCATTTAAAAGGTCACCATAACCATAACGGATAAAACTGCGCGAACCGGCACTCAGGGCCATCAACCCTGTATTTTTTACCCCAGGTTTTGGGACTTCGATGGCGCGTATATCTGCCTGATGGTAAGGCATTCCCAAATGTTCGGCCCAGTATTTTGGCGAAATGGTGATCGGCAATCCTGTTGCAAGGGCCATGTCGATCATGTTCTGGTCCATCCCTTTTGCATGCATGTCGATGGCAACAGTCCGGCCACAGGTTGCCACGCCATCAAATACCGTTTTCCAAAAATTATAACTTCCCTCTGTAACACCGCTTTCGCCATGGACCCTGAATGTCACCCCGCTAATGGCAGGACAGGCTTTTAAGAGTTCGCGGACCGCATCACGGCAATAAGGGGCGTGGGTTTCGGCAGTTAGCCCTTCGATTGTATAATTGGGGTTCGGACTGTTGAGCCATTCATAGCCATGCATCCAGAGTCCCAATTGAAATTTCATGCCACGGGCAACAGTCTGCTCACTAATGTATTGAAGCATTTCGAGGTTGTGGTCGCGTTCCTTGTCTGGCAGTTGCGGAACCCTGACATTGTAGCCCGGGACCGGTAAAAGGAACGGATAAGCGAAAACGAAATAGCCATCGGTGACGTTCTGGAGGAAGTCGTACCCGATCCCGAAACTCAGGCTGAAACGGTTGAAACGTTGTGTTGCCAACATGGTGAGGTATTCGGGCCACATTTCGCGGTCGTTGTACCATGGTTTGTCTTCGATGTCGCTCACAAACAGCCGGGTGTTGCTCCGAACCTCATTGGCTGGCTGTTCGATAATTGATTTTGTAATATTCAGTGATTCAATGGGATGTGTGGAGTTGTTGACACGATCGCAAAGTTCGAGCAAGGCATAAACCAGACCTTGTTCGTCATTTCCACTGGCCAAAAGGATTTGTTTGCCACCAGAATTGCTAGGGATCAATCCAACGACTTCAGGACCTGTAGGAAGTGCAGCACCCGAAGTTTTTAGGAATTGTTGAGCCAGCGGTGAACCAGAACCAGCAACAACTATTGTTAGTCCAT
>CAIYPA010000404.1 GCA_903927965.1 uncultured Bacteroidia bacterium
AATTCTCAAAGAACCAGTATTTTTCAAAGCATTTAAAATAGCAGATCTTGACACTATGCCTCATAAAGAATGGGAAGTTTATCAGCGAAGTAGGTTGGTTCAAATTGAATTAAAAGCTGTTATAGATACGTCAAAAGAGGAAGGAAGGGAAGAAGGACGAGAGGAAGGCGAAATAATCAAAGCACGGAAAATCGCGAAAGAGATGAAGGCAAGAGGATTTGCTATTGATGTCATAGCCGAAATAACAAATTTGTCGGATGAAGAAATTGAAAACCTCTGATAATCAGGCTTTTTTTAGACAAGATGTCTGGAACTGCATACTCTGACAGGTCGTGGTAAAAAATTCTAATAGGCTGATTTTGTTTTAAAAGACCTTTTATTGGCAAATGTATTTTTGTATTGTGTCTTTATCCTTATATTTTCGTACATAGCCAATTCTTATTCAATGTTTTACAATGGTGGATGTTCATTCAAGGGAAGTCAGGAGCTTTAATATGAACCGGATTATAGTGAAAATAGACTAAGACAAATTGATAAAAAATATTTAATTTTATAACCTAAAATCAATCCAAAAAAAACGATTAACCAATGGATTTTTCTAAATATTTTGATATATTTCTTATGAATGACCAGCCAACGACATGTCCCAAATGCGGATGTAGAACGAACCATATTTGTGATTTACCTGATTCCGTTGAAATATCACAACTTCATATGTGCCTATCAAGTATTTGCAAATTTATTTTCATTGTTGAAGAAGACGCAGAAATTCAAAATTTAGTATGAAAGAAGGACAAAAATTGTGGACAAGGGATGAATTGATTTTAGCCATAAATCTTTACTGCAAACTCCCTTTTGGCCGTTTACACAGATTAAATCCAGATGTAATCAAATTAGCTGGACTTATTGGCAGATCGTCCAATTCCGTTGCTTTCAAGTTAGTTAATTTTGCAAGCCTAGATCCAAGTCTTAAAGCACGGGGAATAAAAGGCGCATCAAATGCAAGTAATTTAGATAAGTCGATATGGAATGAGTTTTTCGATAATTGGGATGTTCTTCCCTTTGAAAGTGAAAGATTACTTGCAAACTATGAAAATACTACTGTCGAAAAATTAAATTATATCCCTGAGGAAGAGCTTCCAAAAGAAGGGAAAACAAGGGAACAAATAGTAAAGGTTAGGGTCAACCAATCTTTTTTTAGAAGTTTAATATTATCATCCTATAACAATTGTTGCTGTATTACCGGTATTATTCAACCGGAACTATTAATAGCTAGCCATATTAGACCTTGGGGACTAGACGAGAAAAATAGATTAAATCCAAGAAATGGAATGGCGATAAATGGCCTCCATGATAAAGCTTTCGAAAATGGATTATTGACAGTAACTCCTGATTTTCAAATTAAAATCTCGCCAATCCTGCTAAAGCAATATAAAAATGACTGGGTAAATAACTACTTCATCAAATATCATAATAAAGAGATCATCTTGCCTTCAAGATTCCTTCCAGATCCGGAATTTTTGAAATATCATAACGATGAACGATTTAAACAATAAAATTGGAATTGACAACTCTTAACTCAAAACTTGTAATCTCATTTTATCAGATACCGATAATGTGGCTTCTGTACCTTGCCTGATGCAATAATCGGAAATGCTCTTACTTGTTTGTTTCCATCAGTTAGGACAAAAGGGTCAATAAACGGTTTAAACCTCACAATTTCAATTTGTTGTACGATCTAATGACCGACAAGGAAATATTGTCGCCGCAAAACAAGAAATACTGTTTGATGAATTTGGAGTTGATTTCAAAATATGGTTTTAAAATGTAAATACCTAAATATCTATTAATTAGTTAGTTTATTGATTTGAGGTTGGTTGGAAGGGATTTCTCCAGAAACGAATCCGTCCCATCATTTCAACGATTGTATAACCACTACGCGGTACGGTCCCAGAATAATGTTTTTCTACAATAATTTAATCGCTACGCGATAGGAATTGGGAAAGGAGTAAGATTGTCTTCAAAATAAAACCTATTTTGAAGCATCAATTTCCAGGCCGGAATAATCTTTACAGTTTTACCGGAAATTACGATTTCTCTTTCCGTTGAAGACGTGATAATAACCAACTGATTGCAATTGAAATAGTTGGAGAGTTCGATCAATCCATCGAGTTCACGTTGTAACGTTGCCTTTTCACCAATGTCCCAGCAAACCTGAATGAGGGCAACTGGTTTATCCCGGTCGATCAGAACAAAATCACATTCTTTTCTCCTCTTGGCAAAAAATAGGCCCCTTCCAAAAGGAAATTGACTTCTGAGCCACAGAAACACAATATTCTCCAGAAGTTTACCTTGGTCGTTGCTCAACGAAAAATTCAACGATGTAAGAAACGAATTATCGGCGAAATAGCATTTTTTTTCCAATGCCAGTTCGGTTTTAACAAGGGAAGGGTCGTATTTTCCTACTCGTTGAATGAAATAGATCGATTGCAATTGATCTGTCAGGGTATAGAGAAGGTTCTTGTCAAGCTTTAAACCTGCCGATTTCAACTCATAGTATATTTTGTTGATCGAAGTTGGTTTTCCGGTGTTTACCAATAACCTGGCAACAAGATATTTTAAGACAGGGATATTTTTAATCTCATATCTTTCTATCAAGTCTTTATACAACATTACATGGTAATATTCCTGGACAGTTTCATCAAAAAATTGGAAATCTGTCAAAACAAGCTCAGGAAAACCTCCCTTTGAGAGATATTGTGAAAAGCCATTTTGAAGCAAAATCCTATTTTCGGTAAGGACATAGTTATTGTCAAGATGCCTGAATTTACAATATTCGTCGAAGCCAAGGGGGAAAGCTTCAAGCTGTATGGTTCGGCCCCTGAGCGATGTGGCAATTTCCGAAGCTAGCAATTTGGCATTCGAACCCGATAGAAATATATTTTTACATTCTGAATCATAGATGCGCCTGATGAACGATTCCCAGCCATCTGCCATTTGAATCTCATCAAAAAAGAGATACACTTTTTCAAAAGGGATCGTAGGATTTAGTTCTCGGTATGCCTGTACGATAAAATCAAGATTTGATGCATCAAATCGCAACCTTTCATCATCAAAATTTATAAACAAGATAAATTCCTTATTTATTCCATATCAGTGTTTTTAAAATTTCTTTAATAACTAATTTCTAATGGTAAGAGTCTCATTCAATGATGTTTGTTCAAATATATTAAATAGCTTCCTGAATTTCAAAGCAAAATCAATAATTCTTTCTTGAATTCCAAGAAAGAATTTGATTTATAGAATTAATTAATTGAATATCAGTCAATAATGGGCATAAATCAGTAACTTCCCTAAAAGGTAAATAAGGTTGGATTCGAAGGATGACCCCTAGCTATTAAGGTTAAAAAAAAATGGAAAAATAAGGTTTGAAATCGCTTAAAATCGTAATTATCATTTTTTTATAAGGCACGGTTTTGTTTGAACCCTTTTCAAAACCTTATTTTTGTTTTTCCCGATCTCAAAAGCTACGGGTCAATATACGCCATAACCTTATTTACCTTATTTTCAGTTATTTATTTAAATTGTGCGAAAAACATACGAATCTTGAAATAGTGTCCGGGTGACTAGATTGCAGTCGATCTTTGTGCTGGCAATTGCTTTAAGTCACCGGGACACCCATTTCTAAAGTTAGTTTTCCTGACCGACAGTAAACGGTACAGAACAAAAGCCATGTCATTGCTTTAATGATATTTGGACCGCGAAACCCAGCGAAGGAAAGGCAAGCGATATCCGTCAGCAAGCTTATGTTTGGAAAAGAGGAAAGCACTCTACTGACGTGGATGAAGAACCTCATAAAAGTATGTGGAGCGAACCTGAACTATGTTTTTGGTGCAGTTGGCCAGCCGCCAGAAACCAGTTGACAACCGCCAGCCTCACATCACCTCCACCGCATTTACCGGGCAAACCTGCCTACAAGCATCGCACTTGATGCATAGCTCCGTGTTGATGACATGCTTTTCGTGGGGTTGGAACGGGATCGCATTGACGGGACAACGCTGGACACACAATGTGCAGCCAATGCAATTGTCGTTGACAGAATAATTGATCAGGGCAGCACATTTGCCAGTCGGACAAACACCGTTCAAGTGGGCTTCGTACTCTTCACGGAAATATTTAAGTGTGCTTAAGACCGGATTTGGCGCAGAACGTCCCAGGCCACAAAGGGATCCTTTCTTAGTCCATTCGGCAAGCTTTTCCAACTTCTCAAGATCTCCTTGTTTACCTTTTCCCGCAACAAGGTTGTCGAGCATATCGAGCATCCGTTTGGTGCCAACACGGCAAAAAGTACACTTGCCGCACGACTCTTCCTGCGTAAAGGAGAGGAAGAAACGGGCAATGTCCACCATGCAATCGGTATCATCCAAAACGATCAAGCCACCGGAACCCATCATCGCACCAAGGGAGGTCAACGATTCGTAGTCGATTGGGGTCTCCTGAAGGCTTGCAGGGATGCAGCCTCCCGACGGGCCGCCAATTTGTACCGCTTTGAATGTCCTGCCATTGGCGATACCGCCACCTATCTCTTCCACGATTTGCCGGATGGTCATTCCCATGGGAACTTCGATCAACCCACCACGAGCGACCTTCCCCGCAAGGGCAAAAACCTTCGTCCCTTTGCTTTTTTCGGTCCCGATTCGCATAAACTTGTCGGTATTGTCGCGGATAATATAGGCAATGGATCCAAATGTCTCGGTATTGTTGACCAACGTGGGACATCCGAACAGCCCTTTCTCAGCAGGGAAAGGTGGCCGCAAATGGGGAAAACCACGGTTGCCTTCAATCGACTGTATCAATGCCGACTCTTCGCCACACACGAAGGCACCTGCCCCTTCATAAATTTTCACATTGAAATTAAAACCAGAGTCCAGGATATTGTCACCGATCAGATTGGCCTCTTGGCAGATTTCGAGTGCCGCACGGATCCTTTTTACTGCGAGGGGATACTCAGCGCGGATATAGAAATACCCTTCGCGGGCATTTACGGCAAATGCAGCAATAATCATCCCTTCGATGATCCGGTAAGGATACGATTCGAGCAACATGCGGTCCATAAAAGCACCTGGGTCTCCTTCATCACCGTTACAGATCAGATATTTTAACTCATTGGGCTGTTTGGCAACCAGTTCCCACTTGACCCCGGTAGGAAAACCTGC
>CAIYPA010000405.1 GCA_903927965.1 uncultured Bacteroidia bacterium
AATTAGTCCCGAAATGGTTGGTAATTTATTCCGGATCGATGTTCGGACCGGAAGAAAAGGCACTGAGGGTGAATTAAGTACGGGCTTAGGGTTATTGCTTTGCAAAGAATTTATCGAAAAACATGGTGGAAATATTTGGGTTGAGAGCGAGGAAGGAAAAGGGAGCAATTTTTTCTTTACAATACCATCTGCCTAAAAATCAATTTATTGATTAAATATTTTCCTTTTGATATTAAAAAAATTCAATTCAACTGAAAGGTAAAAATGAAAAACCTTGGCATATACAACGGGTACTGTATTTTATTTCACTGTTCCCTATTTAAGCTAACTCGTTAAAAAAAACAAAGGAATACAATGAAACATAACTGGTTGGATTCTAATGAATTGAATACTGTTATTGCAAACGATGTTCAGTTTGCCGATATCTTTAACATAGATGACCTTCAAAGGATGCAGGATTTATTTTCAGATGCAACCGGAGTCGCTTCGATTATTACGCATCCCGATGGTTTGCCGATTACAAAGCCTAGTAATTTTACAAGGTTATGTAACAAAATCATAAGAAAAACCGAGAAAGGTTGTGCCAACTGTTTCAAATCAGATGCCTTGATCGGAAAGCAAAATCCTTCCGGTCCCATTGTCCAGCCTTGCCTGAGCGGTGGTTTATGGGATGCCGGGGCAAGTATAACCGTTGGTGGGAAACACATTGCCAACTGGTTGATTGGCCAGGTGAGGAACGAAAAAACAGACATCCAAAGCATGATTCAGTATGCAAGTGAAATAGGAGCAAATGAAACTGATTTTATGGCAGCCTTTGATGAAGTCCCGGTGATGTCTGTCGGACAGTTTGAAAAAGTGTCGAATATGTTGTTTGCCTTTGCCAATGAACTGTCAGAAAAAGCTTATGCCAATCAGCTCCTTCAACAACAGATTAGTGAACGTGATAAAATAGCGGAGGCATTACGTGAAAGCGAGGAAAACCTTTTCATCACACTTCATTCTATCGGCGATGGTGTGATCGCTACTGATGATAAAGGTTGCATTGTCAGGATGAACCCTGTAGCAGAAAGTCTTTGTGGTTGGGAATTGGCGGATGCAATAGGAAAGGACCTTCCTAAAGTGTTTAAAATAATCAGTTCCGAAACTGGTGGACCTGCTGAAAACCCTGCCACGAAAGTCCTTGAAAATGGTGAAATAATCGGTATGGCCAATCATACACTTTTGATTTCCAAGGATGGGAAAGAATACCAGATTGCAGATAGTGCATCTCCTATAAAAAATAGAGCAGGAATAATCAAGGGTGTAGTCCTTGTTTTTTCTGATATAACAGAGAAGTACAATGCCCAGTTGACGATCAAAAAAAACCAGGAAAAGTTCTATTCCCTATATATGAACATGGCAGAAGGGGCAGCCTTACATGAACTGGTCTATAACGAATCTGGGAATCCTGTCGATTACGTGATCATTGAAACCAACAGAGCTTTCGAAAACCAACTGGGGATATTAAGGGAAGATGTTATTGGGAAGGTGAGCCGTGAAGCGTATCGGGTGGAAGAACCTCCTTACTTTGAAGCCTACCTGAAGGTCGCCCTAACAGGAGACCCCATTACATTTGAGACCTATTTTCCACCTTTGGAAAAGCATTTTTTGATTTCGGTATATAGCCCATACACAGGTAGTTTTGTAACTGTTTTTCAGGATATTACTGAACGTAAAACAACAGAAATGGCTGTTAATCAAACCAACGATGCTTTGGCATTCCTGGCCCAATACAGCGTGTCGTCTAAAAGCGGTGATTTCTTCAACTTATTGGCGCAATACCTTGCGAAAGCATTGGAGGCCGACTTTGTCTGTATCGACAGCCTCGAAGGCGATGGACTGAACGCACGGACTGTATCGGTTTGGTGCGATGGGAAGTTCGAGGACAATGTGGTTTATGCCTTAAAAGATACCCCATGTGGTGTGGTCGTTGGGAAAATAGTATGCTGTTTCCCGGCAAACGTTTGCCAATTTTTTCCACACGATACTGTTCTTCAGGATCTGAAAGCAGAAAGCTATGTTGGCACGACACTTTGGGGTCACACAGGAAAGGCCATCGGGTTAATCGCCGTTATCAAACGTAACAAACTTGCCAATCAGAAACAGGCCGAAGAGCTGTTGAAGCTCGTTGCTGTACGAGCGGCTGGCGAGATGGAACGGATCGAAGCAGAGGAAGAAATAAAACACCAAAATGAAGAACTTCAAAAGTTGATTGCTTCCAAAGACAAATTTTTCTCAATTATCGCCCACGACTTGCGGAGCCCATTTAACGGTTTTTTGGGTTTGACACAAATCATGGCTGAAGAATTGCCCTCCCTGACAATGTCCGAAATACAGAAAATTGCCATGGGACTGAGGGATTCTGCAACCAATCTGTTCCGCTTGCTCGAAAACCTTTTGAGTTGGTCGAGGATGCAGCAGGGTTTGATCCAGTTTAATCCTAAAGTTGTTTTATTGCTTCGGGTTGTGGAAGAAAGTGTCGAAATGCTCCAGGACGTGGCCATACATAAAGGAATTGAATTGACGTACAATATTCCGGATGACTTGTCGGTTTTTGCCGATAGCAACCTTATGCAAACGGTTATCCGCAACCTGGTGTCCAATGCGATAAAATTTACGGCGACTGGAGGGTCCGTCAAGGTTTCCGCAGAGGTCAATCAAGCCGGGGAAATTGTAATTTCAATCCAGGATACCGGTATTGGGATCAGCCCATCGATGGTCGGTGAATTATTCCAGCTCGATTCAAAAGCTGGCAGAAAAGGGACTGCCGGGGAACCAAGTTCGGGTTTGGGCCTATTGCTTTGTAAAGAATTTGTCGGGATGCATGGTGGAACGATTTGGGTAAAAAGTGAAGATGGGAAAGGATCGGTTTTTACATTAACAATCCCAAATGATAGTTTTCAAAAAGAGTTCACATTAAATAACTCATATCATGAATAGTTCAGATATGCCAGGAATAATCTGGAAATTTTGGATGTCGGCTGTGCTTGGAGCCGTCTGTTTGCTATTGTCACCTTATGGATTGGTTGCCAATTTGGGCGAAATCCGGATTGATGTTCCATGGGCTTTGTTTTTGCCGATGATGGCTTCAATGGCATATGGGTGGCGATATGGACTTGTTGCTGGTTTGGCAGGTGGGGCATTTTTTCCGTTCCTTTTGTGGTCAAACAACGGTTATCCCAATGTATTGACCTCTTTAACCTATCTGTCTATTTACGCATTAATGGGCTTGCCTGGTGATACAGGCTTTTTCGTTAAGGTTAAAGGATTGTATATCAGGTATATATTATGTATTGGTATTTGTATCCTTGTATTTTATTTTTATTTTCTATTCCTATTCCAACCTCTGCTCAATTTCAACCCCGCTTTTTGGACTTCCTCAACAATTAATAACATTCACAGGGAAATACTCTACGATTTTGCGTTTAAGGATAGTGTCAATATAATCATCCTTACTTTAATATCGGAAGCTTCCCTGCGGCTTCCCATAATCCGTAAAATATTAGGCCTTCCATCCATTTTATCCATGAGGGCAAACAATCTGATTTTAATCAGGACTATCATCTCGTCGATAGTAGTTTGGCTGACCTACATCGGATTGGGTATCGTTCTTTTTGAAGGGGATAATGTTTTACATAAGGAACATATCTCGCTCGCGCTACTGATGATGGTTTCTTGCGGGTTTTTTATTGCCCGGATTCTTTTTCATTACAATGAGAAACAGTATAGTATTCTATATCAGCTAAATAAAAGTGAGGAAAAATACCGCAATATTTTTGAAAATATGCACGACGTTTTTTATCGGATCAATCTTGAAGGAACGGTGCTTGAAATTAGCCCCTCCATTGAACCCTTTTCCGGTTTTGGCGTTGAAGAAATAATTGGTAAACCCTTTAACAAACTCCTTTTTAATACTGAAGATGGGACGACATTGCTAAATTCGATTAAAAAGGATAATGTACTACACGATTATGAAATAAAAATGAAGACAATGACTGGCCTGGTAAAATTCGCCTCTTTAAATGCCCGGTTAGTTTCAGATAAGGACGACCTACCCGATCATGTGGAAGGGATCATGCGGGATATCACTGACCGTAAGAAAGCGTCCGAAATGTTTGATAATGAACGCATCCTGCTTCGAACCCTGATCGACAACATTCCTGACTCCATTTATCTGAAAGACCTGGAATGCCGAAAAACACTTGTGAACCCGGCTGAAGTCAGGTATATGGGAGCCAAATCGGAAATCGAAATTTTAGGCAAGACCGATTTTGAGTTATACGCTGAAGACCTTGCTGAACAGTTTTATACCGATGATCAGATGGTGATGCAAACTGGCGAAGCTTTGTTGAACAGGGAAGAATTTATTATTGATGAAAAGGGGGATCGGCGTTATTTGCTTTCTTCGAAAATTCCGATTCGTGACAAAAACAATGTTGTTATTGGTCTGGTCGGGATCGGAAGGGACATCAGCAACCGCAAAAAAATAGAAGAAAATTTCATCCTGGCGAAAGAAAAAGCAGAAGAGAGCGAACAACGGTTGGTAACATTTATCAATTCCATTCCCGATATCATTTGTTACAAAGATTATTGTGGCAGGTGGATGCTTGCCAACGATGCCGATTTGGAATTGTTCGGTTTGAAAAATGTGGATTATATCGGAAAAACGGATGCCGAACTTGCTCCATTTACGCTTCCGGTTTACGAAGAGGCATTTAGGTCATGCATGGTTTCGGATGAAAAAGCCTGGAATAATGCGACAATAACCAGGGGAACCGAGAACATCCCTACTCCGGAAGGAGTTGAAAAATGCTATGATATTTTAAAAATACCCGTTTTTCACCCGAATGGGGACCGAAAGGGATTGGCGGTTATCGGTCGCGACATTACTGAATTTATTGCCATCCAAAATGAACTTGAGATTGCAAAGGAACGGGCAGAAGGGAGCAACCACCTTAAAACTACCTTTTTGAGCAATATATCACACGAAATACGGACCCCTTTTAACAGCCTGCTGGGATTCCTGAACCTGATCACAGAAAATGAACTGACAGATCAGGAAAGGGCTGAGTATGTCGGCCTTGTCAACCAAAGTTCTTACAGGTTAATGAATACGATCAACGATATTGTCGAAATATCACAGATCCAGACAGGACAGGCTGAGGTGTTAATGACCCAAACCAATCTCAAACAATTGATCGACAACCTTTACAAAAGGTTTAGGCTTGATGCCGAAAAGAAAAAACTGAAATTCACCATTACAAACCAATTGCCACTTCAAATGGAGTACCTGGTTACTGATGACAAAAAATTAAATGTTATCCTGGCCAATACAATAGGCAATGCCATAAAGTTTACGGAATCTGGCTCCGTTGATGTAGCCATCCAGATTGAAAAGAAGGCAGATAGCGATGATAATATTGATTCTTCCGAATTGTCCGGTACTCCTGCCAGATTATTGTTCTCTGTTAAAGATACTGGGATTGGGATTCCGAAGGAAAAACAGTCCCAAATATTCGGCTTGTTTATGCAAGGGGACGGTTCGCATACGAGATCATTTGAAGGTTGCGGGTTGGGCCTGTCGATCTCGAAAGCTTATGTGGAAATGCTTGGTGGTGAAATCTGGGTCGAAAGTCAGATCAACGACAATTCCAAAACGAACGGTACAATATTCTATTTTAACATTCCTTTCATTGGTACAACTGAACAAAAAACAATCGCCGGAAATGGTCAGGGTGCCATCGGGACAGGTACAAACTTAAAAAACCTGATCGTCCTGATCGCCGAAGACGATGAAACATCGGCCATGTTGATTTCAATTTCGGTAAAAGCAATCAGTAAACAAGTCATAAAAGTTAAAAACGGACTCGATGCGGTTGAAGCCTGCCGGATGAATCCGGACATTGACCTGGTGTTGATGGACATTAAAATGCCAGGTTTGGATGGATATGAGGCTACCCAACAAATCAGGCAGTTTAACACCAAGGTGACGATTATTGCCCAAACCGCAAATGCCTTGTATGGCGACCGCGAAAAAGCACTCGCTGCCGGATGCAACGGGTATATTGAAAAACCGATCATAAAGGAAAAACTGATCACCCTGATAAATGGATATTTAAAGAACTGATATACAGAATTATAAATTTATGAACAACGAGCACCAAATCAAGATTGAAGTTCAGGCTGCTTTCGAAAAATACCTTTTGTTCTATTTCAAGCAACGAAATGCTGAGGAGATATTTGCGATGTTTGGCGATGAAATGAGTGCTATTGGGAGAAAAAGGAAGTGTTTTTTACTTTACTTTGCCATATCTATCAACTTAATAGTACAATAAAAGTCACCAATAAAGTAACTAAATGAAATCTTTGAAAAGTGTTGTCTCTTTTGGAAATATCAGGATGGCTTTTGCCTTTCTGATAATCGGGATGGGCATTACTATATTCGCTGCATCCTACACCGGAAAGAATGCTGAAGCGCTTGCAAAATCCGAATATGTGTCGGTTTGTAACGAAATCAAAATGAAAATAGAAACGCGACTCCATGCCCATGCAGAGTTTTTGCGTGCAGGTTCTGCATTTTTTGAAGCTTCTGATACAGTCACCCGCCAACAATGGGAAGAATTTATCAAACAAACAAAAATCGACAAAAATCTGCGTGGGATTCAAGGTGCAGGATTTTCATTGGTCATCCCTAAAAATCAGTTGAAGCAACATATTAACGAAATTCGGAAAGAGGGTTTTCCAGGCTACACAGTTAAACCTTTGGGAGAAAGGGAAGTTTATACTTCTGTTGTCTATCTTGAACCATTTTCAGGAAGAAACCTTCGTGCCTTTGGATATGATATGTTTTCCGATCAGGTCAGGAAGAAAGCAATGGAACTATCGCGCGATTCGGATCTAGCCATGCTTTCGGGAAAAGTATTTCTTGTCCAGGAAACAAATGAAGATGTCCAACCGGGCACATTGATGTATGTTCCCGTTTATCGTAGCGGGGCGATGCAAAATACTGCTGAAGAACGGCGTGCCGCAATTAAGGGTTGGGTTTATAGCCCTTACCGTATGACCGATTTAATGGAAGGAATTTTGGGTCGCTGGGATTTATTACAAGAAGATAGGATTCATTTACAAGTTTATGACGACACTATCACTGCACCCTCGTTGTTGTACGACAGTCAGGGAAACGATGCAATAAGCAGCAATGATCCGACCTATAGGTCGCTTACATTGCCGGTGATATTTAATGGTAAAAAATGGATCCTCAGTTTTTCTCAATCCAGGGATTACCTTCCATTTTCGTACAACAAAGTGATTGTAGTATTGATTTGCGGCATAATTATTAGTTTGCTTTTGTTTGGTTTGTTCCTGTCATTGATCAATACGAACAAAAGGGCAATGCAAATTGCAGGAAAACTGACCACTGAACTCAAAGAAAGTGAGAAAAGATTTTCATTGTTCATGGATCATTTGCCAGCCATCGCATTTATAAAAGACAATAATGGTAAGACATTGTATGTAAATAAGTTCATGGACAACTCCCTTGGTGCTTCAAAATGGATTGGCAAAGATATGCTTGAAGTTTTTGCGGATGGATATGGTGAAAAATTATTTGCTGATGATTTACGTGTGTTGAAACAGGGTTTTGAAAAAATTGATGAAAGCATCATGCTGTCTGATGGAAAATTGCATTACTTTGAAACACAAAAGTTTACGATTCAGAATCAGGATAAGGAGCCTTTCCTGGGTGGTATTTCTTTAGATATCACCGACCGCAAAATTGCAGGTGAACTATTGTTTCAAACGCGCCAGAATTATGAAACCTTTTTCAATACGATCAGTGATTTCCTTTTTGTACTCGATGAACAGGGAAATATAGTGCATGTCAATTCAACTGTGATGAACCGGCTTGGTTATACCTGGGAAGAACTTTCCGGAAAACCGGTTCTTCTTGTACATCCTCCCGAACGGCGTGGGGAAGCCGGGCGGATAGTTGGCGAAATGCTGCAGGGAATTGCGGAGTTCTGCCCGGTTCCCTTGATCACAAAGCAAGGGACACAGATCCCGGTTGAAACTAGGGTAAAGCAAGGTATCTGGGACGGAAAGCCTGCCATTTTTGGGGTTACGAAGGATATTTCGCGCATCCAACATTCGGAAGAGAAATTTTCAAAGATGTTTCACCTAAACCCGTCAGCATGTGGCCTGAGCGACCTGGAAACTCATCAATACATCGAAGTAAACGAAGCCTTTTATACCTTGTTTGGGTTCGATAAAAATGAGGTAATAGGCAAAACAGCCTATGATTTAGGTATTTTTACTCCAGAAGCAGGTATTGCCGTCATGCGTTTAGCCGATAGCAAGGGTACAGTGACCAATGCCGAAGCCACTTTGGTAGCCAAAAATGGTGATCTCAAACATGTGCTTTTGTTTGCGGAAAATATTTATGTACAAGATAAAAAATGCCGGTTTACGGTTGTTCTCGACATTACCGAACGCAAAAAGGCAGAAGAAGAGTTGAAAAAGAGCGAGACTGAACTCCGCGAGCTCAATGCAACCAAAGACAAATTCTTCAACATTATCGCGCACGACCTGAAAAGCCCTTTCAATGCAATCCTTGGATTCAGCGACCTGCTCGTTGAACGGGTAAGGGAAAAAGATTATTTTGGCATTGACAAATTTGCTTCGACCATCTTTCAATCTTCAAAACGGGCAATGGACTTGCTGATGAACCTGATGGAATGGTCCAGGTCGCAGACAGGAAAGATCGCTTTTAAACCCCGATATTTTGATTTGGTCGAATTCCTCGGCGACATTATCCCATTATTCGATGATATTGCAGGTCAAAAATCAATCACGATAGGAAGGGATTTTCCTTCAAAAGCAATTGTCTTCGCCGATCAGGCAATGGTCAGCACCGTGTTCAGAAACTTGATTTCCAATGCAATAAAATTTACACGATCTGGAGGGCATATGACCTTAAAGATTACACCTGAACAAAATGGAGTTTTGGTTTCAGTAAGCGATTCCGGGATAGGGATTCCTGAAGGCAGGATCGGCAAATTGTTCCGTATCGATCAAAGTTACTCGACCACTGGCACCAATAACGAACAGGGAACCGGCCTTGGTTTGATCCTTTGCAAGGAATTCGTTGAAAAGAATGGTGGAAAGATTTGGGTCGAAAGTGAAGAAGGCAAAGGGAGCGTGTTTTATTTTACATTGAAAACAAAAAACTAAATCCAACATGAACTGGCAATATTTAATCAAGCGAAAACTGTTGACTGAAATAATCATGCTTTTGGTTATTCTCATCTTGGGTGGGGGATTTATAAGATTTACATGGATTAGGATCCAAAATGAGCAAATTGAAAGTGTTATGCTTGTTGCAAGATCTATTGAATCAACATTGCCAAAGGATGATTTGGGAGCACTTGATGCAAAACCGGACGATATCAACAAACCGGAGTACCAGGTCATAAAAAATACCCTGAAGGCAATTATCCGTGTAAATCCCAAAGCAAGGTTTGTTTACATTTATACACTCAGGGACAACAAGATATTCATTTTTGCGGATTCCGAACCTGTGGACTCAAAAGATTATTCGCCACCAGGACAAGAATATACAGAAGCGGACTCTGCTTATTTCCAGCCATTTAAGGATGGAAAGGAATTGATTACCTCTCCGGTTTCCGATAGGTGGGGAACATGGAGAAGCGTTTTTATTCCGATTAAGGATGGGGCAACAGCCAAGACAATTGCAGTACTCGGAATGGATTTTAATGCAAAATTGTGGGATAATTTCCTTTTGATCGAATTGACCGAATCAAGTGTCCTGATAGTGATCTTGTTTATTGCAC
>CAIYPA010000406.1 GCA_903927965.1 uncultured Bacteroidia bacterium
GTACCATTCAAGTCTTTGTTGAACGGAAGTGTCGAATAGGGTTCACCATCATCGCCCGATTTATACAGATTGATCCTCAATACTTCGGCAGTCGGGGCATATACCCTTACTGTTGTCCCTGACTTTTTGTAAATTGTCCCAAGGTCATTCCCTTTGTAAACCGGGTACGTATTCAAATATACAGGATCAACTTGCTGACAATTAACACTTTGAAAAAACATTACAATCCCAAGTAACGAAAGGAAGATTTTTTTCATGATTTCTGTTTTAATGTGTTATGTTTTAAAGTCAGTCCTGAAATAAAATGCTTATATTTATTACCGTAAAATTAAATTAAATTTTGTTTTAATCCCTTACAAATAAATCAGGACAACCGACATTTTTGGAGGTCACAAATTGTGACCTCCAATTGAAGAAATAAGGAAAAACAGTAAAACCATTTAATTTCCAGAAAATATGGAACGACCAATAGATGAAGCTGTTTACAGAACGACACTCGAAAGAATAGAAGAACTCTTGCCCATGGTATCAGACGAAACACCCACTTATGACCGTAAAGCAATTGAACTAAAGATCATGTCCGACATTGTGATTGGGTACGAAGAAGCACATTTCCCAATTGGCAATCCATCACTAGCCGAAGTCGTAAAAATGCGGTTGGATCAGGAGTCGATGTCACAACGTGCATTTGCAAAAAAAATTGGCGTTTCGCCCTCACGCGTAAGTGAGTATTTATCAGGCAAAAGTGAACCCACCTTAAAGATTGCACGAAATATCAGCAAGATACTCAATATTGAGCCATCCATTATTCTTGGGATATAGAGATGAATGTGCCATTCAATATTCGCAAAATCTTGTTTGTCAAGTTCTTTGCGTTCATAGCGGGCTTTGCGCGATTTTTTTTATGTCTCGCAAAGTTCGCGAAGTTACGCAAAGTCTTGTTTATCAATTTCTTTGAATTCTTATCAAATTCTTCTGAATCAAAACCAACAATTCCACCAAAATTTCGTAACTTGGGTTATTATTGCCAACCTCCTTTTTAAGGGTAACTTTTAATCCAATTGCCATGACAACTGAAAATAAAACCATCCTGATTCCCGATGAACGGATCATCGATAAAATTTACCTGATCAGGGAACAGAAAGTAATGCTTGACAGGGATTTAGCTGAATTATATGGTGTCGAAACAAAAGTTCTGAAACAGCAGGTTAAACGTAACCTGGACCGTTTCCCTTCCGATTTTATGTTTGAACTTACCAAAGAGGAATTTGCAAATTGGAGGTCACAATTTGTGACCTCCAATTCTGACCGCATGGGCTTAAGATATTCGCCCATGGCTTTTACCGAACATGGGGTACTGATGCTTTCCAGTATATTGAACAGCAAAAAGGCAATCAATGTCAACATTCAGATTATGAGGATTTTTACCCGCATCCGGCAAATGCTGACCGATAACCTGAGCATCAAGCTTGAAATCGAAGAGATCAAGAAGAAGCTCCAAAACCAAGACAAAAACATCGAACTTGTTTTCAGCTATCTTGACGAGCTGATTACAAAACAGGAAAACCCTGCTCCCCGGAATCCCGTTGGGTATAAGATAAAAAGCAACCATTGAAAAGTACAATAAGATTGTAAATGACCAAATACTAAATGCTTAAAGATCAATAAATACCATGACAACTGAAAATACAACCGTCCTGATTCCCGATGAACGGATCATGGACAAAATTTACCTGATTAGGGAACAGAAAGTGATGCTCGACAGGGACTTGGCCGAATTATTCTCTGTAAAAGCCATTCGTCTAAGGGAACAGGTTAAGAGAAATCCAGATAAATTCCCATCCCATTTTATGTTTCAACTTACAGAATCGGAAGTCGAAATGATGGTATCGCATTTTGCGATACCATCGAAAAAGCATCTTGGAGGTACACTGCCTTACGTCTTTTCCGAATATGGCGTTTTGCAATTGGCCAATGTTCTGAATAGTCCTGTTGCAGTGCAGATGAGCATAAAAATCATAGAAATATTTGTAAGGATCCGGCAAATGCTTACTAATAATCTGAGCATCAAGCTTGAAATCGAAGAGATCAAGAAGAAGCTCCAAAACCACGACAAAAACATCGAACTTGTTTTCAGCTATCTTGACGAGCTGATTACCAAACAGGAAAACCCTACTCCTCGGAATCCCGTTGGGTATAAGATAAAAAGCAACCATTAAAAAGTACAATAAGATTGTAAATGACCAAAAACTAAATGCTTAAATATCAGTAATTACCATGACAACTGAAAATACAACCGTCTTGATTCCCGATGAACGGATCATGGACAAAATTTACCTGATCAGGGAACAAAAAGTAATGCTCGACAGAGACTTAGCTGATTTGTATGGAGTTGAGACGAAAAGGCTTAAGGAAGCTGTAAAACGCAATTTATTCAGGTTTCCAGAGGATTTCATGTTTGAACTGACAAAAGAGGAATTTACAAATTGGAGGTCGCAATTTGCGACCTCCAATTCTGATCGCATGGGCTTAAGATATTCACCCATGGTTTTCACAGAACATGGGGTATTGATGCTTTCCAGTGTTTTGAACAGCAATAAGGCAATCAATGTCAACATTCAGATCATGAGGATTTTTACCCGCATCCGGCAAATGCTTACCGATAACCTGACCATCAAACTCGAAATCGAAGAGATCAGGAAGAAGCTCCAAAACCAGGACAAGAACATCGAACTTGTTTTCAGCTATCTAGACGAGCTGATTACAAAACAGCAGAACCCAACCCCACGGAAACGGATCGGATACAAAGTGAGTGAATAAAATTAATATTCCTACCCTTTTGAAACTATATTTAATTATTTTTGAACTATCCTGTTGCCCCAAACTAAAAGCAATCGGGATAAATCAGCTAATTATTTAATTTACTGCATATTATACAATGGGTTATGGACTTTCAAAAAGAAATCGAAATCTATTTCCGCTCACGGTTTACACTGATCGTGGTGGTATCGTTTGAGGAAGAACGCATTGTGGAAGGGATCAAACAGGTTTGTGAACAATTGAACCGGCAGCTCCTCACCTGGGACCATGCCGATTTTTTCCAGTCCGTCACCAAAAATATTGTGGCTCCTTCGGGAATCAAAGATCCGCTTAGCGCACTCGAAACCATTGAAAAACTGGAGGGAGACACCGTTTTTATCCTGCGCGATTTTCACCAATGCTGGCACCAGCAACCCAAGATAATCCGAAAGTTGCGCAACCTGGCCCAGAAACTCAAGTTCACAAAAAAAACGATAGTGGTTACCACACCGCTCTCCCAACTCCCCGAAGAGCTGAAAGACGATGCCGTATTGCTCGATTTCCGCCCACCCGATGTGAAAGAGTTGGATGTTATCCTTACAAGGCTTATAAGCACACCTGGGGTAAAAGTAAACCTTACTACACAGGGGCGTGAAAAACTCCTCCATGCCGCTTTGGGCTTATCATCGAACCAGGCGCAGCGGGTGTTTGCCAAAGCCATCGTCTCCGGCGGTCCACTTGACGACCGGAAAATTGACATGGTCAACGCCGAGAAAAAACAGATTATCCGCGAATCGGGGGCATTGGAGTTCTTTGCCCCTTCGGAAACCATGAACGACGTGGGCGGACTCGAAGTGCTCAAGGAGTGGCTGCGTACCCGCGAACAGGCTTTTGGCAACGAAGCCCGCGATTATGGGTTGCCTTCCCCCAAAGGAATTGCCCTGATCGGTATTCCCGGTACCGGTAAATCGCTCACGGCCAAAACCATTGCCGGCTTGTGGCGGCTGCCTTTGATTAGGCTCGATGTGGGGGCATTGTTTGGCGGCCTCGTGGGACAATCGGAAGAGAATACCCGCCGGGCGCTCAACCTTGCCGAAACTGTGTCGCCATGCCTGCTGTGGATCGACGAAATCGAAAAAGGGCTCTCGACGGGTGGTGGCGATGGCGGAACCTCCTTGCGGGTGTTTGGCTCTATCCTCTCATGGATGCAGGAAAAAACCAAGCCCGTATTTGTGGTGGCCACTGCCAACAACATTTCCCATCTCCCACCCGAACTGTTAAGGAAAGGAAGGTTTGACGAAATTTTCTTTTTGGACCTCCCCACTTTACAGGAGCGCAAGGAGATTTTTGAAGTCCACCTGCGCAAGCGAAAAAGGGTGGTTGCCGAATACGACATCGACAAGCTCGCCAAAGCTGCCGAAGGTTATGTAGGGGCAGAGATAGAGCAGGTGATCATCGATGCCATGTATCTCGCTTTCAGCGATAAGGAAAACCCAGGGCGCGATTTCTCCAACAGCGATGTGCTGGAAGCCTTAAAGAAACAGGTGCCATTGAGCCGCAGCCAAAGCGAAGCCATTTTAGCACTCCGTTCGTGGCTCACCGAAGGGCGTGCCCAGTCGGCCTCCTTCAACGAAAAGCAACAGGCACAGGAACAATTCGTACAAATCGAAATCAGCAAAAACTGACCATGAAGCCAGACCTGATTATCGAAAACCCCAAAGATGGCACCTTGTTGGTGCTGATACCCGAAGGCCAATTCATAGCCGGTGAAGATAAATTTCCGGTTACCTTGCCCGCGTTTTATATGGCTTTGCACACCGTTACCAATGCGCAATATGCTCTTTTTCTGAACGAAAAAAAACCTGCCACCACCGATTTGGACAAATGGATACAATTGGATAGTTCGTGTTTTGTAAGAAAGTCGGGTAATGGCTTTGAGGCTTATGGCGGAAAAAACGAGCATCCCGTTGTGTACGTTTCGTGGTTCGGGGCCGAAGCCTATTGCCAATGGGCCGGGTTGCGTTTGCCAACAGAACTTGAGTGGGAAAAAGCGGCGCGGGGAAACGATGGGCGCGATTACCCTTGGGGCAACAACTGGGAAAACGGCAAACGGTGCCGCAACGACAACAACAAAGGGAGCGAAACCACCTGCGCGGTTTGGCAATATCCCGATGGTTGCAGCCCATATGGGCTTTACCAGCCTTCGGGCAATGTGTGGGAATGGTGTGCCGACTGGTACGATTCGGATGCTTATAAACGCTACAAAACAGGCAAAATAGAGCAACCAACAACTGGTATTTCGCGTGTTTTGCGCGGCGGCTCGTGGGACTACAGGGACAGCAGCCTCTTCCGCGCTGCCCTCCGCCTCAACTACGTTCAGGGCCACCGCGGCTTCAACCGCAATGACGGTTTCCGGTGCGCCAGGGCTCTTTAAGTTTTTCAAATTTTAGATTTTTACCCTACTAAGGTTAAGATTATGTGAAAAATAAGGTTTGAATTGCTTCATAATTTGAATTGTAATCCTTGACCATATTTTCAAACGAACGCCGGGCGTTCGAAAAATTTTTTGGGGTTTTGGGGGGCATGCATAAAAAATAATGTAAATAAGGTTGGTTTTAGAGGATGGACCGAGCTACTAAGGTTAAAAATATTGGAAAAATAAGGTTTGATTTGGTTTTAAAAGATGTGGTTTGTTACGCAAAAAATATGAGACAGTAGACCATCGTAGGTTGAAAATAATGATTTTGTACAATTTAAAAACCTTATTTTTGTTTTTCCCAACCTAGTAGTAGGGGAATAGTATATGTTTTAACCTTATTTACCTTATTTGAAATCGAATACGACAATTTATGTATTAAATAATACAAAACTTGATAACTGCAAATGAAAAAAACTCAAGTAGAAAAAACCGGCCAAAAACTACAATTCCGATTCCCGTTGATCGGACAGTATGTAAGATTGTCAGCAGTAAAAAAACTGACTGATTTCGGCACTGCCGATACAATTTCTTACCTTGTAGAGGCCCTTAAATCATTCGATAGCAAAGTTGTTGAAGCATCACTTAAAACTCTTTGTTCACTTAAAAACAAAGATGCCATTGATACATTATGCCAAGGCATTATAACTGGTAAATGGGATGAAGTCCGGTCATTAGTTCTTTCTGCTGATTACGAGCCGAAACCTATTGGGATGCGTTGCATGTTTTTCGTGATAACCGGACAAGTCGAAAAGTACCTTGAACTCGATTTTGAGTTTCAGTATCTCCGTCCTGAATATCAGGCTGCAAGTGATGACATTCAACAAAAGGTACGCAACGCCATTCAGCAAAGCAATGACCACCGCCTGATGGGTCTTTTTGGGGAGGTACGGAAAAAAATAGTAGCCAAAGATCTAACACAGAAAGAAGCACAATTGATGCTCGATATTTATGCCAGGAACAAGCAATCGGAAGAAATCTTTGCATTGCTCTTCTTTGCACCATTGCCTGTGATTGTTAATGCTATTGATGCACTATCCCAAGCTAAATGGAAACCCTACGGTGACGAACGAGTTATATTGCTGGAAAACCTTGTGAATACCCGTAAAACCATGGGCAATAAGCCTGAAACATTTCCCGAACCCGAGGTGGCATTGGGACCTGTTTTTCAAAAATGGATCGAAACAGGGAGGAAGGAATACGCATCAAAATTGGAGCAACAATTAAGAGAACATATCAATATCGGAACACCTGCCGAGGCAGTTACAGCATTATCAGCACTTGCCACCAATAAATGGTTTCGACCTGATGATCACAATAAATTTATAAACCATCCCCATTGGATGGTCCGTATAGCTTATGTCGCCATTGGTGATATTAAACCCGATATACTTTTTTCAGAAAATCCGGTTTCAATCGAAGGTGGTGAGTACTGGATCAAAAATATGGTTCCATCTCTTTTATCAAAAGCTTTATTGCAACTTAAACCAGTAAGCCTTACACCTGATTCTCTGAACCTGTTGGTTGAGGGAATAGAAAACGCTGGAGAGAGTGCAAATACCATTAAAAATTTGGCTTCAATACTTGTCCTGCTTTCGGGTTATATCCTTCGCAACACAATTGTCATAGGAAGTTACGAAAAACAAATTGAAGATACCTTAATCGGTATAGATACGTAATCCGACACAAAATGACAATTTTTCAAACGATTTTTGTTACAAATTATAATTCGATCATCCAATGATAGACCAGTTTATTAAAGATAAATCAGCTCTTAACCAGTTTTCAGATTGGTTGATCGAAAATCCCAGGGATGGCACCCTTTTGATCATGATACCGGAAGGCCAATTTCTGGCCGGCGGATCAGGCAGTGAAAATGAATATGAAAAACCATTTCCGGTCAAGTTGCCAAGTTTTTATATGGCTTTGAACACTGTAACCAATGATCAATATAAATTGTTTGTGGATGCTACTGGCCACCGACCACCTGACAAGGCAGACTATGGAACGCCTGTCTGGAACGGGAAATCTTTTCCTCTTGAAAAAGCTACCCATCCTGTTGTTTGTGTCACTTGGGACGATGCCCAAGCCTATTGCCAATGGGCGAGGTTGCGATTGCCAACGGAGCTTGAATGGGAAAAGGCGGCACGAGGCAACGATGGCCGCAAATACCCGTGGGGCAACCAATGGGAAAACGTCAAACGCTGCCGGAACTCCAGTAACAAGGGGAGCGAAACCACCTGTGCTGTTTGGCAATATCCTGATGGCTGCGGCCCTTACGGGTTGTACCAGTCCACGGGCAATGTGTGGGAATGGTGTGCCGACTGGTACGAAGACAAAGTATATAAACGCTATGAAAAAGGCAATTTGCTGGCCCCCACGGGCTATTTGCGTGTTTTGCGGGGCGGATCGTGGGATAATTATGATTCTGCCCTAAGTCGCGATTGCTACAATCCAGGTGTTCTCCACAACGACTGTGGTTTCCGTTGTGTCAGGGATCTTTAGGTTTTTCAATTCAAACAATAAAACTAATTTTGGCTTAAATTATAAGCCTCATTCCATTGGTTAACCATCTTTGATAAATGAATTTGTTTAAAAACATTGTACAAATCTTTACCCGAAATCAGGCAGGTCCGGATAATTTTATAACTGAGGAACCGGTTGATAATATTATACTTGCGCTTCAATCCGAAGTTGTGGGAAATCAACTCACCATCGCCGAGCTCAAAAATGAACTTTCCAATCAACAGGCGCTGCTTGCCGATGCTGAAAAGAGCAGGCACGCTATTGTAAACCAAACGGTTGATACTAAACTCCAAAAACTTTTTAGCGAATTGGCTTCCCCATTGTCGCAATTGGCTTTGCTGCAATCGCTTTTCGTCGAAGGGAAAGAGGTGAAAACCGCAAACATCTTTAAATTAGTGGCTGCGATCGAATCCTCCCTAACCGATAATGGGCTTTCAAAGCTCCATGAAGTCAACGAAATCTGTCCTTTCGATACCACCATAATGGATTCTATCAAAAGTGGTATTACTTTTGCCCCGGGTGAAAAAATACGGGTGCGGTTGCCCGGTTATTCGTTGAAAGGAAACTATCTTTGCAAATCGCTGGTTGACAAAACTGAATAACTATGGCAAGCAAAGTAGCAATCGATTTCGGCACCTCCAATACCCGTGTCGCCGTATGGGACGAAGCGCTCAAAACGGGCAAACCTTTGTATCTCCCCGAAATAACGGCCACCACCCTCCTTACCATCGATGGCAAGGAGATCGAATCGTTCAGCATCCCCTCGATCATCCATTACAACCAGGCTTCGACCACCATCGGAAATACAGTACTCAAAAATGGAACAAGCACGTCACCAACTACTTTCAAATTCATCAAAAGGTACATCAGCAACCGGATGGAATTGCCACGAAAGGTGGGAAACCGTCGGGTAGGCTATTCAGAAGCAGGGAGCGATTTCCTGAATATGTTGTTCAACTACCTGTCGGCAGCCATCGATTTTGGCAGCGAGGAGGTCGTGTTTACCGTTCCGGTCGATACCTATGAACATTACCAGGAGTGGCTGACGCAGGTTTGCGAAAAGGCAGGGATTACCCGTTGGCGCCTTCTCGACGAACCGAGTGCGGCAGCTTTGGGATATGGGGTCAACATCCAGGCCAACGATGTCTATCTGATCTTCGATTTTGGGGCCGGCACGTTGGATGCCGCAGTTGTGAAAATCGAAGATAACCCCACAGGTGGGAAACGGTGCCGGGTGCTTGGGAAAAGCGGCGCCGAATTGGGCGGTTCCATCATCGACACCTGGCTCTATCAGGATGTCATCTCCAAAAACCATTTGGTCCCCGAAGACGTGCTACAGCTTTCGATGCAGTTGCTTGCCGAGGTTGAAAAAGCAAAGGTCAAACTGTCGTTTGAAGATCGGGCAAACCTCAGCGTTACCGATCCCGATACCGGCGATGTGATCACCAATTCGTGGTCGCGCTCCCAATTTGAAGATTTACTGGAAGATAAAGGGTTCTACCATACGATCCAAACTACCCTCGACCATGCCCTGAACGATGCCCGTGAACGGGGGATCGAAAAGGACCATATCAAAGCGGTGTTGCTCACGGGAGGATCCAGCCTGATCCCCTCTGTAAAGAAAACGATTACCCGTATTTTTGGCAATAAGGTGCATTACCATCGCCCATTGGATTCTACGGTTCTGGGTGCTGCTGCTTTTGCAGGGGGTGTCGATTTTTACGACCATATCCACCACGACTACGCCCTACGTTATTACGATACGAAAAAAGGGGATTATAATTTTGAGATATTGGTTGAGGCCGGCACCTCCTATCCTTCAAAGGAGCCTGTTAAAGAGCTCACCATCAAGGCAGCATTTGACAATCAGGCATCGCTTGGCATCGATATTTATGAAATGAACCGCCAGCACATCAGCAACGACGATTCGCCGCTCGACCTGGTTTTCGATCCCAATGGTGGGGCGCGGTTCACCAAAAAGCAGGATGCCAAAATCCTGTCGAGTTTCTGGATGAACGAAAAGAACCCTACTTTTATAAAAGCTGATCCGCCAGCGAAGAAAGATGATCCGCGCTTTCCGGCCCGTTTCAGCATCGATGGCAACAAGAGGTTGTGTGTCACCGTTTTCGACAATACAACCCATCAGCCATTGATGATCGACCATCCCATTATCCGTTTAACTTAAAAACCAAATAAGATGTCACATTTCTCAACCATTCAGACAAAAATTGTTGCAAAGGAATACCTGAAGAAAGCCCTCGATGACCTGAAATTCAATTGGGAGGAAGGGGATCTCGAAGTGCGTGGTTATCAGGGAAACCGTACAAAAGCCGAGATCAGGATCGAAACCGGCAATCATGGTTTCGATATCGGGTTCCGGAAACAAGGCACTAATTATGAAGTTGTTGCCGATTGGTATGGGATAAGAAACATCAAGCAGGAGGAATTTGTCCAAAACGTTACCCAGCGGTATGCTTACAATTCTGTCAAAGGGCAGCTTGAGCAGGATGGGTTTACGTTTGTTGAAGATGAAGTTTTAGAAAACAATACCATTCACCTTTCGGTACGAAGGATGACTTAAAAACTAGATTATGAGCGAAATACAGGAATTGGACATATTGGTGCATCCAGATGGGACCGTAGAAGTCAAAGTGAGCGGTGCAATCGGGAAAAAATGCCTTGACCTAACAGAAGGGCTGGAAAAAGTGCTTGGAGGGAATGTGATCCTTCGTACAACAACTGCAGAATTTGATAAGGAGGAGCAGGAATTAGATCAGGACAATTTTCAAGGCCAGAATGGCTAAATAATTGGTAATTCGTGCAACTCAATATCCATTCCATACTTTGGGGAAGCAAGGCTAATGGTCCGGGCATCCGTGCTGTTGTGTGGTTTCAGGGGTGTTCGATCCAATGTCAGGGCTGCTTTAATCCGGCAACACACTCTTTTCAGTCCATGCAACTTTTAGAATCTAAGGTGCTGGCAGGGAAGATAATCGGGCAAGGCAATAAAATCGAAGGGATCACCATTTCCGGAGGTGAACCCTTCGACCAACCTCAAGGATTGTCGGAATTGCTGGATGAAATCCGTAACTTCTCAAAGCTGTCCGTTATTCTTTTGACAGGTTATCCTTTTGAAAAGATCGTTAATATGCCGGAAGGTCCGGAAATCCTGAAAAATGTGGATGTATTGATTGCAGGACCGTTCCAATTATCAAACCTTCAGCCCCAAAACCTGGCAGGATCATCGAACAAGACCCACCATTTCCTTACCCCAAGGTATTCGATAAACGATTTCGGCAATATACCTGATTCAGAGGTAATTATTGATTCAGAGGGGAATATTACGTATAGTGGGATAAAAGGATTATGACGGACTATATTGAGTTTTTCAATAATGAACCCTAAATCTAAAGATAAATCAGTACTAAAAAGATTATCTTATCCGTTTACTTAAAACTTTAGGGTTTCGGCTAAAGTGGATAATAGCGAATACATTGATCAATAATGAATATCTTTTCATGTTAACGGTTTAGTAGGTCGGCTTTTACTTGATCCCAAGTCCTTCCCTCGTTAGGATTTTTTAAGACAATTTGGTAACGCCGTTCCAATTCAATATCCATTTCACTGGATAATCCTGTTTCATCTTCATAAATGCCTATGTTTGAACTATTACCGGCCATTTCTTTGATCATGGATATTATCCTGGTCGATTCCTTGTCGTTCTCTGCAATCTTAATCGTATAGTTCATGTCTTAAATATTATGAAGATAATTATTCCGACCTTCGTATGTCAAAGATAGAAAAATTTAAAACCAAATAGCTGGAAAGATGGAGATTTCGGAAATTTCTTCTGTTTTGAAAATGCAACCATCCTGTTTCCCGATGAACGGATCATCGACAAAATTTACCTGATCAGGGATCAGAAAGTAATGCTCGACAGGGACCTGGCCGAATTATACGGTGTTAAGACGAAAAGACTGAAAGAAGCAGTAATGTAAAGCACAATTTATTTAGGTTTCCTGAGGACTTCATGTTTGAACTGACCAAAGAGGAATTTTCAAATTGTAGGTCGCAAATTGCGACCTCCAATTCGTAAATAAAAATAATTTCACTTTTGTTTGTTATAAATGACAGATATTGCTATTTTTGCCATTATGTCATTTATAAACAACATGAAGGAATACATTTCCCGCGATATTTATAATAAAAGCATCAACCGTTACATTGGCAAGGAGATTATCAAAGTTCTAATTGGTCAACGTAGGGTTGGGAAGAGCTATTTGTTGTTTCAGGTTATGGACAATATCAGGGAGCAGTTCAGGGATCCCAATATTATCTATATTAATCTGGAAACCAATGAATTTGAAAATCTTGTCTACTCAGGTTTGCTATATGACTATGTAAAATCAAAATCTGCGACCGGTAAGTTGAATTTTCTGCTGATCGATGAAATTCAAATGGTTCCTGAATTTGAAAAAGCTTTGCGTAGTTTGCTTGCAGAAGGTGGTTACGATATTTATTGTACCGGCAGCAATGCCAACCTGCTTTCTGGCGAGTTGGGCACTTATTTAGGAGGCAGGTACATCGAGATACCGGTTTATACTTTGAATTTTCAGGAATTCCTACTTTTTCACAAACTTGAAAATACAACAGAGAACCTCAACAAATATCTAAAATATGGAGGACTTCCCTATCTGATCCATTTGGAACTTACAGATGACACCATTTTTGATTATCTCAAAAACATTGGCCAGTCCATCCTTTTTCGTGATGTTGTATCACGGTTTGAAGTCAGAAATGTTGATTTTCTGGTCCGTTTAACAAAATATCTGGCAAATGAAACCGGTAACCTGATCACCGCAAGGGGTATAGGCAATTTCCTTAAATCACAAAACATCTCTATTTCTATCAATGTTATCCTGAATTATCTGAATTACCTAACAACGGCAATGCTCATTTCAAATGTTCATCGGTCTGATATTCAAGGGAAAAAAGTTTTTGAAATTGGGGAAAAGTATTACTTCAACGATGTAGGTTTACGGAATTCAATTTCTGGATTCTCCCCGTTTGCTTTAGGCCAAATTATAGAAAATGTTGTATATCTTCATCTTAAGTCAATTGGATATTCCATCCTAATAGGCAAACAAGACACCAGGGAAACCGATTTTATTGGTGAACGGTCGGGCGAGAAAATTTATGTTCAGGTAGCTTTAAGGATTAGGGAAAAGCAGACAATGGAAAGGGAGTTCGGTAACTTACTGGCAATCAAGGACAATTTCCCAAAATATGTAATCACTTTGGACGAATATGCCGGGACAAGTTATGAAGGAATACTTCATATCCCTTTAAAGCAATTTCTGAGTGAATTTGTATAAACAAGAAAATCAAAAAATTAAACATGACAGGGATTTGGAGAACATATTTTATGTTAAAACCATTCGTCTAAGGGAACTTGTTAAGCGAAACCCTTATAAATTCCCATCCCATTTTATGTTTCAGCTTACAGAATCGGAAGTCGAAATGATGGTATCGCAAAATGCGATACCATCGAAGAAGCATCTTGGAGGAACACTGCCATATGTCTTTTCCGAATATGGCGTTTTACAATTGGCCAATATTCTTAAAATATAGGGTTAATTTCCATTGCTGATAAGTTCATCAACATGATTAGGTTTGTCGTTTCAAAATTCTTAACATGAAAAAGAACCCGGCAACGACTTCCCAACGATTGATCTCCCTCGATGTTTTCAGGGGAATTACAATTGCAGCAATGATACTTGTAAATTTTCCGGGATCATGGAAAATCGGATATGAACCATTGGAACATGCTGTATGGGAGGGTACTACACCTGCAGACTATATTTTCCCTTTTTTTATTTTTATTGTGGGTATCTCGATCACATTGTCTTTCACCAAATTGTTGAAAGGGGGTCAGTCAAAACGACAAATCCTCCAAAAGATTCTTTGGCGGACACTAAAGATCTTTGCCATTGGTGTGGCACTGAAAATATTGCCAACATTTGATTTCAGCAGGATTGAACTGCCTGGTGTCTTGCAACGGATCGCCCTTGTATTTTTCGTCTGTGCGCTTCTTTTTGTTTATACCGACTGGAAAACACAAATAGGAATCGGTGTGGTAATTTTGATCTTTTATTGCGTCACAATGTTTTATATCCCGGTTCCCAACTTTGTGGCAGGAATTTTGGAACCCTGTTCCAAGTCATTAGACCCGGGTTCAACAACCGGTTCCCAACTTTGGGGCAGGAATTTTGGAACCGGGCAAAAACCTGGCCAACTGGCTTGACGGAATGGTTATACCATCATCTCTGTTGAACAAAAAAGGCTATGATTCAGAGGGATTTTACAGCACATTTCCAGCCGTTGTTTCTGGAATTTCTGGTTTATTGGCTGGTAAAATACTGTTAACCAATAACAACACTGAGAGAAAGGTGATTTTGTTTTTTGTCATTGGTACGATTCTTGTCTTGTGCGGCACAACCTGGGGCTATACTTTTCCAGTGATTAAAAAAATCTGGACCAGCTCGTATGTGCTGCTTACTTCGGGCTGGGCATTCCTCAGTTTTGCCCTTTTCATCTGGCTGATCGACCTGAACAAATTCGCCACCGGAACAAAGCCGTTTATTGTATTCGGCAGCAATGCAATCGCCATCTATGTACTTGCAGATGTTTTCGAAACTTTCTTTATCAAAACAAATCTTCGCGATACTGTCTTTTCAGGAATGGTCAATTTTGGAATTTACGACAAAACAGCCTCTTTGATCTGGGCCTGTTTCTCTGTCCTGGTTTGTTACCTGGCGGCCCAATTGCTCTACAGCAGGAAGATATTTATCAAACTTTGATTTAATAAATCACTTCTTCAAGCTTTAAGTATTTTAACCTTTTCTGACCAGAACCCTTTGAAATCCTGAATATCGGGTTAAAATAAAATGTGAAATGAATAAAATACCCGAAGTTATTCTTTAGGTGAAATTTTTTCTTTGTTAAGTGTTCATTGCATCAAATCATCCGTTTTTTCAATCAAACTATTCTCAAAATCATGGTAACTTTCGGTTTTTTTAAAAGATCATACTTTAAAATCAGTTCTTATTTGGAAGTTGCCCCATTCCTTAAAAAGTTTAACGCCATAAATATGAAAACCATTATTAATCAAAGTATTACAGGACTATTTCTGATCCTGATATCTTTTCAGTTCACATCGTGCAAGAACCCAGTCCCCCAAAACACTTCAAAATCGGAGAATTTGTCTTCCAACTGGAAAATGCAGGCTTCCGATAAACTGACCGGAACAGAGGAAAAAGCGGTTTCCCTAAATGGCTTTAATGCTGTTGCATGGTACGATGCCATCGTCCCGGGAACGGTCCTGGGAAGTTTGGCAACCAAAAAGGTCATCGAAGACCCTACTTTTGGGATAAATATGCAACATGTTGATTCAATGCAATTTAAAAAACCATGGTGGTACCGTACTACGTTTAAGCTGCAGGGTGCCGATTTAAAGAAAAACATTTCCCTCCGTTTCAATGGCATCAGCAACCGCGCCGATCTGTGGGTAAATGGGGAAAAAGTGGTCGGAAGCGACACGTTTTCAGGAACTTACAGGATGTTTTCGTTCAACATCAATCCCTTTGTCCAGGAAGGGGATAATACGGTCGCTTTAAAAGTCTCACAATACTCCAATGGGGAATACTTCCTCGGTTTCTGTGACTGGAACCCACTTCCAACCGACATGAGCATGGGTATTTTCAGGGAGGTACTGCTAGAGATTAACGATGGCATCAAAATCAGGAGCCCGTTTGTTTATTCAAAAGTTGACACAGTTACCAAAAGTGCCGCAAGTCTTTTTATCCAGGCAGAAATCGTGAACAGTACCAACAAACCTGTTGAAGGAACATTGTCTGTTGATTATGAGCTAGGTAAAGTTGAGAAAAAGGTCACCGTGAAGGCTGGGGATACCCTTTCCTATCGGTTCAATCCGGAGGAATTCCCTCAGTTATCGGTCAAAA
>CAIYPA010000407.1 GCA_903927965.1 uncultured Bacteroidia bacterium
ACAAAGTGGTTTATTGTTTGTCTCAGCCGGAAAAGTGATAAAGAACGCGCCACCAGATTTTATCAGGCGTTAAAAGACCTTGGATCAGAAGGGATTATGGGTGATCTTGACGATGGGCCAAGTCAAAATCCCATCGGGAATAAAGTTGTTGAGGATTTGATCATGGATTTATTGCCCCTGCGACATTATGACATGATTATCACCCATAATCCTTCAGGGGAATATACACGGCACCTCAGGCATGAGGAGACCAGCAATGCAGTGGTGAGACTTTGGAATTCCAATCAGATCATTGCCAGGGAACTTTGGACATTTGCCTATGAGGATGGAAATAAAGCTTATTATCCCAGGCCGATTCAAAGTGCCACACTCTATCAGAAACTTACGAAACAAATCTGGTTCAGAAAATACCAGGTCATTACAGAAACCTATGGTTTTGAACCGAATAGCTGGGAAGCACGCACAACACCACAGGCTGAGGCATTCCAGCAATTGTTCAGATAATAAAATATTCAACATATTAGTAATTAATAACTTATAAGGATGAAAGTACTTGTTATGTACGATTACCCACCTTCCCCAGGTGGGCTTGCAACCCAGGGTGACCTTCTTTACCAGGGTCTTACAGAATTGGGCGTTGATGTCCATGCTGTTCATTTGGAATCGGCACAGGAGAAAGAATGGTATTACAAATGGTTTAAACCGGATGTAGCCGTGGGAGTGGGTTACTGGGGATACACGCCAAATTTGATCCTTCATCCCCAACATTTTGGAATTCAGCCGGTCCCATGGCTTGTTGCCGATGGTTATATCGCTAATTATCAGGAAGTACTGAACAAGCTACCTTTAATTCTTGTGACTTCCAACTGGGTAAAAGAGATGTATGTTCGTGACGGGATCAGTGGGGATAACATTATTGTTTTGCCTGTGGGATGCAATACGGATGATTTCAGGCCACGCCGGATGGATGATCCAAAAATTGAATCTGTGCGCGAATCGCTGGGTGTATTACCGGATGAACTGATGATCCTGACTGTAGGTGGGGATGCTGCATCCAAAGGGGCGCAGGAGGTCATGCAGGCACTTGCGAAAATCGATAAATATGCACCCAAATGGAAATACATCTGCAAGGTTTGGCCCCAACAACGGACACTGTTACAGAATCAGGCTGATCTTGAGCTCGCTGCCCAATTGGGAATCGCGGATAAAGTCACCTATACCACCAATACGATTTCCAGAAATTTTATGCCTTTCCTTGTGGGTGCCTGTGACATCTATGCTGCTCCTTCAAGACTTGAGGGTTTTGGTATGCCCCAGGTAGAGGCCGGAGCTTGTGGAAAACCGGTGGTCAGTATCAATGCGATGGGCATGTTGGATACCCTTATTCAGGGAGAAACTGCATTTATGGCCGACGTAGCCAGACGAATTGTGGTGGGCGAGGTAACACTTGGGAAGGAATCGGGATTTGAGGACAATCACAAAGTGGTTTTCGATGTTCCACGGACAGTTGATTACCGTGCAAGCGTCGAAGATATTGCCAAATATTTGCTGCAATTAATGAATGATGGGCAACTGTGTGATAAGATGGGGAAAGCCGGAAGGGAACGCGTTGTGGAAAATTTTGACTATCGTATTGTTGCAAAGAGATTTGTACAAATAATTAACGAAAAATTAGGAATTTTTTAATTGGAGAATCCGATTTAAAACGGATTCGAAAATGTTTAAAATTATGAAAACAGAAGACTGGAAGGAGATTGACGAGGCAAGAAAAGCAGCCATTGTTGTGCTGCTCCACAATTCCAGGGGCCCATTTATGGACCTCCCACGGACAGCAGGATGGGGATACCCTGAACCTTATACAAGGGATTTGATGTTTTCCATCCTGGGGATTGCTGTTTCCGGAAACACAAAGTTAATGGATAGCATCCGAAAGGTCCTTGAAACACTTGCACAAAACCAAACACCCAGGGGACATATCCCTTCATTGGTCCACGACATGGAAGATCGTGGCGCAAGCGACACAACCCCTTTGTTTTTACTCGGAGTGGGCATTTTCAGAAAAGTGACCGGCGAGATCTATTTTCTTGAGGATGCAGTCGAAAAAGCCCTGACGTGGATGGAATACCAAAGTCCTTCCGACCGGTTTCTTGTCGCTCAACAACCCACCAGCGATTGGCGTGACGAACAATGGGTAACAGGTTATGGATTGTTTGTAAATACATTGGTTTATAGTTATCTGCGGATATTGGGAAAGGAACAAAGGGCTAAATGTGTCTTGCACGAGATGAGCAGGTTCACCATTACAGGTGGAACGATGCATAGTCATGTCCACGAAGGGCTTGTGGTGAAGCATAAACCTTACTATGCCTTTTGGTCCTACAAAATCCATAGCAGCGAACGTTTTGACCTGCTTGGGAATAGCCTTGCAATTCTTGCCGGTATTGCTTCCCCTTCCAGGGCAGATGAAATGGTTTCGTGGATTGAGGAAGAGTGTGCGGCAATGCAAAAACGGGGCGACCTGGCAGTTGACCTTCCCCCCAATTTCTTCCCTTATATCAATCCCGAAGACCCTGACTGGCATCAAAGATATACCTTGTTTAACAAGCCAGGGGAATACCATAATGGGGGTATCTGGCCATTTATTTGTGGGATTTATGTCGCTGCATTGGTTGCTGCAAAAAGATATACGCTTGCTGCCGAAAAACTGTTGGTCCTTACCCGATGCATCAAATTGTCAACGACAGGGGAGGTCAGCTACGGTTTTAACGAATGGATCAAGGCCCAGAATGGACAACCAATGGGCCAGGACTGGCAAACATGGAGTGCCGCACTCTATTTGTATGCCGTTAAATGTGTAGAAGAAAAACGAACCCCATTTTTTGATGAGATCAGATGAATACCCGGATACTTATTTTTCTTATAATCTTTTTGATCACTTTAAATACCAAAGCTCAGAAAGTTATAATTCCTAATTTTAAAAAGGATATAGTTTTTTCGGCAGGAGAAAACCTGACTTATCAGATACGTTATGGTATTATTGTGGCCGGGATTACCAGATTTTCGCTCACCGACACCCTATATCAAGGGCAACCTGTCTTTCATGCCGTGGCGATAGGTCAAACTACAGGACTTGCGGATAAATTATACAGTGTCAAGGATATTTATGAAAGTTGGTTCAATAAAAAATCAACTCTCCCTTATAAGCAGATTCGTAATATCAGTGAAGGAAAGTATGACCTTTACAACGAGGTAACTTACAATAGGAAAAACAACACTGTAACGTCCAAACTATCTGGTGTCCATGCAGTCCCTGCAAAAATACTGGATTTAACTTCAGCATTCTACTATATTCGGCGTCTCGATTTTTCTAAAGTAGATGAAGGGGATACGATTTCTATCAATATGTATTTTGCCGATGCAATTTATCCTTTTCAATTCAACTATTTGGGGATGGAAACGGTCAAAACAAAATTTGGGATGATGAATTGCCTGAAGATTTGCCCTATTGTTGAAGTCGGGCGGATGTTTAAAAACAATGACGATGTGACGATCTGGTTTACAGGTGATAAGAATTGCCTTCCTGTTGAAATCAAGATGGATATCCGAAATGTTGGTACTGTCCATTTAAAACTGATTGAGTTCGAAAATATTTCAAATCTATTGACCATTGAATGATCGTTAAATGGTGATTGGGCTCATTTTTCTGGTTTCTTGGTGAGGCTCGATTTTATCCCTGTCAGGATTGATTTAAAGCAATAGTTGATGATAAACCTTTCGGGATCCCTTTTGTAGTCAATGATCCCTTTTCTGACTTCCTTATTGGGATTAGGATTTGAATCCATTACTTTAATGTTTGCAAACAATGACATGACCCTGGCTTTTAAGCCAGTTGTATCATTTGTCTGTTTGTTTTTAACTGCCAGGACCAATCCATGATAACGCAGTACCATACTCCCATCGGCTTTGAAATTGTTGGCCTTAAAGCTAAAATGCATCGCATCGATTTTGCCCGATGTTGCATAAACAAAGGCATTGTTCCCCAGCATTGGGTTCAGGTCGCTTGCATTCATTCCCGAAAGGCTACCGTTCACGGAAAAAGCATTCGAACGGTCGAATATCCTGCTTTTTAACGAAATGGACAGCTTTCCTTTCCCCATCAGCAAAGCTTCAGCATTTAATTGTGAATAAGCCTTTTCGGTTTTATAGGCTGTATCATTTGTTATTTTGTAAAGCCTTAATTTTATTTGGTCGAAGCTGATCATTCCAGGTTCATCTGCTTTTTTTACCTGCTCGGTATAAGTGATATTTCCATTCATAACTGCAACAGAATCAATGTTGACCAATCCATTATAATCATAGATCATGTCCTGAAGAGCCGGTTTCCTGACATGGTTAAATACCTTGCGTTTATCCCGGTAGGCTTTCATATCCATTTTGTCGATTTCAACATAGGAACAGGTTAGGTTTCCAGAATTCAGGTAAACAATGGGAGAAAAACCACGGAAGAAAATTCCATTGAATACAGCTTCTATCCGGTCTGTTTCGAATTTCCGGCGAGCATTAAAATCGTAATTGTTAAAATTGGGGTGAATTGAAAAACTGTCTGCCCTTAAATTCCCAGGCTTATTACTATAAGCAATTCCGCTTAATTGATAGGTGAACACGCTGTCGGACGCAACAGCAACAAGTTCTTTTGCTGCAAAATCAAAATTTTTAATGGTATTTAGGTCAACGGTATCATTTTTTTCCAAAAACAAGTCGAATATATGCAAAACTCCATCTTTCAGGGAATAAGTATTTGATTTTGAATCACTTTCTATTGCAAGGTTTACTTTGTCAAGAAACAGGTTACCGATTTTAAGTTGAATACCTGAAATGATTGGTTTTTCTTTCTTTGACGAAAACGGTTTTTTACCTTTCAGGTTACAATTTCCAATTTTGACCGACCCAATCTCTATATCTTTGTTTAATAGAGCTTTGATGATATTAATCCGATTAATGCTGATGGAAGTGATTTCACCTTTTAAACTACTTGTATCCCCGATTGCCTGCTTGGGGGAAATTTCAATTTTATCAATCTCTATATTGGATGCGAATGTGGAGATATGGACTTTGTTAATTTGAATGAGATAATTTTCAGACCTGGAATTAAAGGTGCCTTCAATTTTTTTGATCAACCAAGGCTCAAAAAGAGTTTTTGCGATAAAAAACAGCATCAGTACCAATATGATCAACCCAATGAATATTTTTATTGATAATCTTATTTTCATGGCAGTGAGTAACTTATAAGTATTTGAATTTCTGTATGTACAAAGATGCACAGGCATGTTGGCAAACCACTTATATAATTATTAAAAAGAGTATCAACTTTCATAGATTAGGTCTATATTTACAAAGGATTTTATTCAAATCCTGAGCATTATCTGGGTTTGCTATTAATATGTTAAAAATGGGAATGCATGTTGTCCGTAGCTGAGGTAAAAGTGTTAATGAAGGATATGGAATCAGATCGGGTTGAAAGGACAATTTCTTTTAAAGAGGATAAATTGGGCCCTGCCACCTGTGCTTTTTCGAACGATTTTTCAAATCACAAAAAGCCTGGTTATATACTACTTGGAGTCAATGATGACGGCACAGTGAATGGTATGACGATTGGTGACGAGGAATTGCAAAAAATAGGAAATGTAAAATCCAATGGAAATGTATTGCCTCAACCTTCGTTAATTGTAAGTCCGGTATTTAAAATCGATGGTGGTGATGTTGTTGTAGTTGAGGTTCAACCATCATCTTATCCACCTGTCCGATATGATGGGAGATGTTGGATTCGGATAGGACCAAGAAAAAGTAAGGCAACCATTGAAGAAGAAAGGATGCTTACTGAAAGGCGGAGTTCATTGACGAAGGCATTTGATGTCCGGCCCTGTTTGGGATCATCTATCAGTGATTTAAATACCGATCTGTTCAAGACATTCTATCTGCCAAAAGCCATTGATGCTGAGACGTTGAAACAAAATAACAGGGACATAAAGCAACAATTGGCATCTTTGCGGTTTTATGATCTTGTGAACGATTGCCCGACCAATGCTGGAATAATTTTATTTTCAGAACGGCCAACATATTATATTCCAGGAGCTTATATTCAATATGTCAAAATTCCATCCGCAGAAATAATACCAGGAATCGAATTTGAAAAAGAGTTCAAAAAATGCCTTTGCCTCGATTTGTTAAACATTGATGAGTTTATACAATCGGTGATCATCAAGAAAAGCCTAATACAAAAACCCGATAGCATGCAGGAGCAGATTATCTATAATTACCCGCTTTGGTCGATCAGGGAATTGATCTTTAATGCTGTTATCCATCGGAACTATGAGACAAATGCCCCTATTCTGATTTATGAATTTACTGACAGGATAGAAATCAAAAATTCTGGTTATCTGTTTGGACAAGTCAATCAGTACAATTTTCCAAATTTAAGTGATTATCGGAATATGGAAATTGCCGAATCGCTTAAAACTTTGGGTTATATCAATAAGTTTAATTTTGGTATAAATACTGCAATCAAGTATTTAAGGGACAACAACAATCCTGATCCTATTTTTGATTTGTCACTGGTTACTGCGATGAAGGTTACGATCTCAATCAGCAATAACTGGAAACATCGGTAAATTATTACTTCAAAGCCTCCCTTACTTGGTTTCTGGGTTCTTTAACATATTTGGCTTTTTTCCTGAAAAAATTCCGCAACAAAAAATTGTGCTGTACTGCCTCAAGATCATCGTCCAACTTTATAGAACTGCTTTTTGCGTTCTTCATTGTCTCTTTCAATTGGGTCCCGGCTTCTTCATTATAGAGCAATACGCCCAAAGCTGTTTTTGGATTGCTTCCTGCAAGTTTAAGTGTTGATATAAAGGCACTTGCTGTATCTGTTATTTGATGTAAAGTCAGTACGGAAGCCTTTAATGATTTGAATAAAATTGTATCAGTGGTCAATTCATTGGCCAATGTGCCTTTTTTGTTCAATCCCGAACCATAAGCCGCCAGGGAGCCCATCAACTCGTTTGCTTTCAACGAAGCCCCTTCAAGTGATTTGGATGCTATGCTGATGCTTTGATATAATGAACTATCCTTCAGTAGTTTGCCAATAGTTCCTTCGCCGCCTGCTAATTTTGAGGTAATTGTTTTCACATTGGCAGTGATGGCCAAAAGGTTCTTGTTGTTTTCCTGAAAAGTATTGACCATATCCTCGGAAGAGAACGTTTTTTCAACAGTTAAAGTGTCACCCACCCCAACTCCGGGAAACTCCTCTGTGCCACCATAAATCACCAGAATTTTATTCCCGATCAGCCCATCGTTGCTGATTTTGACTTTTGCATTCTTGCGGATGTATTTCTGTGCTTTGGACTGTATATTTAAACTGACCTCGACCTGTGATTTCCCAAAAAAATCAAGACTTTTTACAGTTCCAATTTTTAAGCCCGAAAACCAAACGTTGTTACCTGGCTGTAAACCATTCACATCGTCGAAGAACGAAACGATCTCCATTTTTCGGTTAAAAGTTTCCCGAAGGTTGCCGACAATGAGAATCCCGGCCAACAAAAAAGACAATCCAATGAAAATGAAAAGACCGACTATTACGGCATGTTTATTTGGTGAATCATTCATGGTTTATTGTATAAAATTGTAATTAAAAAACCCTTTTACCTGCTCGTCATCGGTATCGAACACTTCGTCGAATTTCCCGATTTTCAGGAATCGCCCATCCAGCAGCATGGCAATCCGGTTGCTCGTATTTTTTGCACAAGTCAGATCATGGGTTATGATGATGGAGCTTGTATTGTATTTTTGTTGAACTTCGTTGATTAATTCAATGATCTCGGTACTTGTGACCGGATCGAGACCTGATGTTGGTTCATCGTACAACATGATTTGTGGCTTCAGGATCAATGTACGTGCAATACCGATCCTTTTTCGTTGGCCACCTGAAAGATCCGAAGGCATCTGGTTTAGTTTATCCTTTAGTCCGACAGAATCGAGTATCTCTTCCGCAGCATCGTTCGCTTCACTTTTTGTCAGATTTTTCCGGTTCATCGTCAAAGGAAAAGTAAGGTTCTGAAGAACGTTCATGCTATCGTACAATGCACTGTTCTGAAATGAAAACCCAATATGCAAGCGCAAATCATCCAATTCTTTTCGATTTAACTGGTTGACATGTTTTCCAAGAACGACGACCTCGCCCCGATCGGGTTTGAGCAAGCCCACGATGATCTTGATCAAAACCGATTTTCCCGAACCCGATTTCCCAAGCACGGCGACATTTTCAGCTTTATAAAGATTAAAGTCGATCCCTTTCAGGACATCCAGGTCATCAAATGACTTATACAATCCGGTAATCGAAATGACCGACTCCTCTTTATTGATGACATGTGGTTTGAATATTTGCATTGCTTTAAAAATATCTGATCCAATTGGCAATCTGAACAATGATAACTTCTTCGATGAAAATCAGGAACATGGCAAGTACAACAGCCTGATTTGCTGCTTTGCCCACACCCCGTGTTCCCTGAGTGGCATTAAACCCCTTGTAACACCCTACAATTCCGATGGTGAACCCGTAAACGATGGTTTTCACGACCGAAATAGCGATATCAAGAAAATTGATCGTTTTGAACGCGCTTTGATAAAAGCTGATCAAGCTGCTGGTCTCCTCGGCATGAACATTCAAATAGGAACCATATAAGGCTACAAAGCTGCAATACAAGGCAAGTACAGGGATTGTTATTGTTGTGGCTACAACCCTTGTGACAACCAAATATTTGAATGGGTTAATTGCAGATACTTCCATTGCATCTATTTGCTCGGTCACCCGCATCGAGCCAAGTTCTGCCCCAATGCTTGAACCCACTTTTCCTGCACAGATCAACGCGGTTACAAGTGGACCCAATGCCTTGATGATGGCAATCCCAATTAAGGATGGAAGCCAGGATGTCGCACCAAACTCCTCCAGCGAAGGCCTCGATTGTTTTGTGAAAACAATGCCAACAATAAAACCTGTCAGTGAAATCAACGCAAGCGATTTTAACCCCACCTCAAAGCATTGATTGATCACTTCCCGCAAATGAAAAGGTCTTTTGAATAATTCCTTAAAGAAGAGGGCTATAAACCTATAGGCTTTGTGATTGCCCGAAAAGTACTCATCTAGTACTTTTGAAAAAACATATTTTCTGACTTTTTTATTCATCATATTCCAAAGGATTTGACCCTGTTGTGATCGGGGTTAAAGTTGTGTCCGATCTTTCCGAAAAGTGTTATATATTTTTGGAAATTAGTTGTATGATTCACAGTTATGTTTTGTAAATGTGTGAATTATGCAACTCAATTTTGCAATTGTGTAATACATTATTTCCTTATTGGAAGGAACTTTGCCTTGTGAAGATTACAATAAAAAATAAGATGGAAATGTTAACCGGTCTTTGTCCAATAAAAGGAATAAATGTGCCACTTTTAAGTGAAGCCTTGCAGGAGAAGTTGATCGCTTCTGAAGTACGGTATCGCCGGCTTTTTGAATCTGCCAAAGACGGGATCCTTATCCTTGATGCCGAAACAGGTGTAATCAAAGATGTAAACCCATATTTAATTGAGTATTTGGGTTATTCTCATGAACAATTGATCGAGAAAAAAATATGGGAAATCGGATTGTTTAAAGATATAGCTGCCAATCAGGAGAAATTTTATGAATTGCAAAACAAGCAATATGTGCGCTATGAAAATCTGCCACTTGAAACTGCAACAGGCAAAAAAATCAATGTCGAGTTTGTAAGCAATCTCTACTTCGTCAATAAAAAGAAGGTGATCCAATGCAATATACGTGACATCACTGAACGTAAGGAGGTCGAAAAGGCATTGCAGGAAAGCGAAGAGCGTTACCACGCCATTTTTGACTCATCCTTGGATGCCATCCTATTGACCTCACCTGATGGCAGGATATTGGATGTAAATGCATCAGCTTGCGAGATGTTTGAGCGGACAATTGAGGACATTAAGCTGATCGGAAGAGATGGGATCTTAGATAAATGGAACCCCAACTTATCCGTGGCGATCGAAAAACGGAATCGAACCGGCAAGTTAGATGGTGTTCAGCTAACCTTTGTACGGAAAAGTGGTCAAAAGTTCCCAGCGGAAGTAACTTCTTCAATCTTCTACGACAAGGATGGAAATTCACGAACAAGCATGATCATCCGCGATGTTACCGATAGGAACCTGATTGAAGGGATCCGTAAAAAAAGTGATAGTTATACCAAAGCATTGTTGGATGCGATCCCGGATTTGATGTTCCGTCTTGACAGACAGGGTGTTTACCTAGATTATAAAGCTGCCAAAGATGATCTGGCTTATGTAAAAGAGTCGATCATCGGGAAAAAGAACAGCGACATCATGTCCCCAGAATTTTCTGCACTGATTGATGAAAAGATACGACTAGCCCTCCAAACCGGTGAAATGGTCGTATTTGGATATGATCTGGACATTCCGGTAAAAGGCAAATGTGAATTTGAAGCAAGAATGGTTTGCTGTGGGAATGATGAAGTTGTCGTGATCGTAAGGGATGTGACTGAAAGGAAACGAGCGGAAGAGGTAATCCGACAAAAAAATTGTGAACTTCAAAAAGTAAATGCAGAAAAGGACAAATTCTTTTCGATCGTTGCCCACGACTTACGTGGCCCTTTCAATGGATTTTTAGGGTTTACACAAATCCTGGCCGAAGAGCTGCCAAGTCTGACAAAGGGTGAAATCCGTGATATAGCGAATGACCTAAAATCCTCAGCATCCAATCTTTATCGATTGCTTGAAAATCTTCTGGAATGGTCGTTGATGCAAAGGGGGTTTATCGACTTTGTACCCCAATCGATCAGTTTGAAGTCTAAAATTATGGAATGTTTACAACCGATTATGGAATTGGCCCAAAAAAAGGGAATTGTTTTGGAGGTAAATGTCTCTGAAGGATTGGCCGTGTTGGCCGATGCAAATATGTTGGCCTCAGCGATTCGTAATTTAACTTCAAATGCCTTGAAATTCACCCCGAAGGGGGGATTAGTAAGGGTTATGGCTTTGCCATTTTCGGATTGCATGGTACAGATTTCCATCAGTGATGATGGTATCGGCATGAGTCGGCAAATCGTTGACAACCTTTTCCATCTTGATAAACAAACCAATCGTTTGGGCACTGATGGGGAGCCAAGTACAGGTCTTGGCTTGTTCCTTGTCAAGGATTTCATTGAAAAAAACGGTGGGACATTGAATGTCGAAAGCGAGGAGGGTCATGGAAGTGCATTTCGTTTTACTTTACCAAATCTTTAGAGAATGAAAAAAGAAATCCGTTCTGAGATGGCCATGCTTGTCGCAGAAACAGCCTGGTGGGAGATGGATGTTGCAACAGGCAATATTTCTTTTGGGAAACAGAAAGCCGAAATGTTGGGTTATCCACCTGAAAAGTTCAAACATTATACTGACTTCACCACGCTCCTTCATCCTGAGGATTATGACCGGGCTATGGACGCCATGCGGAACCATCTGGCAGGAATCGTAAAGGAATATGAATTGGAATACCGGATATTATCAAAGTCGGGCAATTATATATGGTTTCGGGATATTGGTGCCATTTCAAAAAGGGACAAGAACAACAAACCGCTCAATGTATCTGGACTTGTCATTAACATCAGCAAGCACAAGCGGGAGGAAGAATTGTTGCTGCAAACCCGCCGTGATTATGAATCGTTCTTTAACAAAATCGAAGATTTTCTTTTTGTTGTTGATGAACAACAGAATATCATTCACACGAATAAAACGGTAATTGACCGTCTAGGTTATTCTGAAGAGGAACTCTACGGGAATTCCATCATGATGGTACATCCTCCGGAATGCCGAATTGAGGGTCTGAGGGTTATCGGAGAGATGTTGAACGGAACAATGGAATATTGTCCCATACCGTTAATGGCAAAATCGGGAGTACAGATTGCAGTTGAAACAAAAGTTTCACGCGGGATGTGGCATGGTCAACCTGTCATTTTTGGGGTATCAAAGGATATAACAAAACTTAAATTATCGGAGGAGAAATTTTCAAAATTATTTCACATCAATCCTTCCGCCTGTGGTTTAAGCGATCTGGACGACTTTAAATACACAGAGGTCAATGATGCATTTTATCTGTTATTCGGATTTAATAAAGATGAGGTAATTGGTAGGACGGCGATGGATTTGGGAATCCTAACCGCGAAAGCAAGAGAATTGATTTTGCAAATGTCAGATTCTGAAGGGAATGTTGTGCAAGTTGAAGCCGATTTAAAAGCAAAAAACGGAGATATACTTCACGTCCTATTAACTTCATCAACAATTAAGGTACAGGGTAAGAAATTTAAGTTTACAGCTGTTAACGACATAACGGCACGTGTGAATGCGGAGGAGATGCTTCGCAACAACAAAGTGCGGCTTCATACAGTCGTTCAAACGATCCCCGACCTGATATGGGTCAAAGATACAAAGGGGGTTTACCTTTCATGCAACACAATGTTTGAAAGGTTTTTCGGTGCCCTGGAAGCCGATATTGTCGGCAAAACTGATTATGATTATGTAGGTACAGAACTTGCCGACTTTTTCCGGGAACACGATTTTAATGCCATGCGGGCCGGAAAGCCTTCTTCAAACGAAGAATGGGTCACTTTTAAAGACGATGGTCGCCGGGCCTATCTTGAGACCATAAAGGCGCCAATGTATGATTCAAAAGGTGCGCTCATCGGAGTGCTTGGCATAGGACGTGACATCACCGAACGCAATACTGCGGAATTGGCACTATCAGAAAGTGAAGAAAAATTCAAGCTGATCTTTGAAGGTTCGAACGATGCGATTATACTTATGAATGGAGAGGGGTTCCTTGATTGCAATTCAAGAACTTTGGAAATATTCAAAATTGAAGACAAAACGCAATTCCTAGGACTTAGTCCCTCACGGTTATACCCACCCTTCCAGCCTGATGGAAAATTCTCAGTAGAATCTGCAGATGAAAAAATTGCTGCGGCATTCCTGCAGGGAACGAACAACTTCGATTGGGTTTACCGGCGTGCCAATGGGGAGGATTTTCCAGTTAAGGCAAGGTTATCGACTTTAAAGGTTGCAGGGAAAACCATTTTGCAATGCACAATAAGGGATATTTCCAGAACAGAACAGGATCTGATCATTGCCAACAAGGAACTTGTATTCCAGAATCAGGAAAAGGAAAATCGGGCGGCAGAATTGATCATTGCCAATCTTGAACTTGATTTTCAAAATCAGGAAAAAGAAAAAAGGGCGGCAGAATTGATCGTTGCAAATAAAGAGTTGGTTTTTCAAAATCAGGAAAAGGAGAAGCGTGCCTCAGAACTTATCCTTGCCAATAAGGAACTTGTATTTCAAAATCAGGAAAAAGAAAAACGGGCAGCTGAATTAAACATTGCCAATCTTGAACTTGATTTTCAAAATGAGGAGAAAGAAAAAAGAGCAGCCGAGTTGATCATTGCCAACAGGGAGCTTATATTTCAAAATCAGGAAAAGGAAAAGCGGGCATCAGAATTGGTTATTGCTAATCAAGTGTTAATCTTTCAATTGGAAGAAAAAAAGAAGCGTGCGGAAGAATTAATCATTGCCAATAAAGAACTGGCTTTTCAAAATGAAGAAAAGAAAAAACGCGCTGATGAGTTAATCGTTGCAGATAAGGAACTGGCTTTTCAAAATGAAGAAAAAGAAAATCGTGCAGCAGAATTGATTGTTGCCAATATTGAACTTGACTTTCAAAATGAAGAAAAAGGGAACCGTGCTTCAGAACTAATTATTGCAAATAAAGAACTCGAATTTCAAAATCAGGAAAAGGAGAACCGTGCATCAGAGCTAATCATTGCAAATAAAGAACTTATTTTTCAAAGTCAGGAAAAAGAAAAACGGGCAGCGGAATTGATCGTTGCCAATAAGGAACTTGTTTTTCAAAACCTGGAAAAGGAAAAACGGGCTTCGGAATTGGTGATTGCCGACATGGAACTGGATTATCAGAATGAAGAGAAAGAAAAACGGGAAGCGGCAAATAAGGAACTTGAGGCTTTCAGCTATTCGGTATCGCACGATTTGAGGGCACCTTTGAGGCATATCGGGGGGTTTGTGGATTTGCTGGTAAAAAATAACGCATCGCAATTGGACGTAACAGGGCTTCGGTACCTGAATATTATTTCCGATTCGTCGCGTGAAATGGGGAATTTGATCGATGCTTTGCTGAGCTTTTCAAGGTTGAGCAGGGCGGAACTTCAAAGGTCAAAAATCAACACAAAAGCTCTGGTTGATCGGGTCATCAAAAATTTTGATGATGAACTGAACGGAAGAAAGATTGATATTAGACGGTTAGAGTTACCAGATTTGAAAGGTGACGAGAACTTGATAACCCAGGTGTGGATCAACTTAATCAGCAACGCACTTAAATATTCACGGAACAAGGAAAAGACAATTATTGAAATCGGAGGCAAAATAGAGAACGATAAAACGACATTCTATATAAAGGACAATGGGGCTGGATTTGACATGAAATATGCAGACAAACTATTCGGTGTTTTCCAAAGGCTTCACAAGGCCCGTGATTTTGAAGGAATTGGCATTGGATTGGCCAATGTCAACCGGATCATTGTCAAACATGGGGGAAAATGCTGGGCAGAGGGGGAAGTAGGTGTCGGAGCTACATTTTTCTTTAATGTCCCAAACAATTAGTACCGCACAAAAGATTAGAATTATGAAAGCTCAAGTTAAAAGGATACTTATCGTGGATGACAATCCAAAAGATGTGGAACTGACCATTTCAGCCCTTGCTGAAAAAAACCTTGCCAACGAAGTGGTCGTTGCTGAAGATGGAGTAGAGGCCCTGGAGTACCTGAACAGGTGCGGCAAATTTGAAAATGAAAAATATTATCCTGCTGTTATTCTTTTGGATATAAAAATGCCGAGGATGGATGGGATAGAAGTACTGAGACGGATCCGGTCAGATCCGAAATTTAAATTGCTACCGGTCATCATGGTCACTTCATCACTTGAGGAGAAGGACCTGATTGAAAGTTATAAGTTGGGTGCCAATTCGTATGTTGTTAAACCTGTTGATATTGTGCAATTCATTGAAGCAATAAAAGTGCTTGGGCAATATTGGGCGGGTATCAATGAACCACCTCCTATGCATGTCTAAAAGAGATAATTTTAACACATTGGCTATCAATAACATGAGTAAAACCATAAAAATATTGCATTTGGAAGATTCTGATAAGGATGCAGAATTGATACAGACCATTCTTCTGACAAGTGATATCGGACAGGAATACTTTTTAGCTGATAATGAAAAATATTTCCGCAGTATTCTCGAAACTGAGAATATCGACATCATTTTGTCCGACTACAGCCTACCCGATTACAATGGGAATGAGGCTCTAAAGCTTTCACGTGAAAGGTATCCGCACATTCCCTTTATATTTGTTTCGGGGAAGATTGGCGAAGATGCGGCAATCAATGCAATGTTGAACGGGGCAACAGATTATGTACTTAAAAATAAGCTGGAAAGATTGATACCTGCGATAAAAAGGGCTTTGCGCGAAAATGAACTAGTCCTGGAGCGGGAACAAGCCAATGCAAATCTTATCGGGAAAAATAAACTGATTGAGGCTCAGAACGAAAAGTATTTGCTGATCAACAAGGAATTGGTTCAAAGTGTAAAGTTGATTCAAAATATTAACAATGAACTTATTATAGCCAAGGAAAGGGTTGAGGAGGCCGACAAGCTTAAATCAGCTTTTCTTGCCAATATGAGCCACGAAATCAGGACACCGATCAATGCCATTATTGGTTTTTCGCAATTTCTTCTGGATCCGGGATCATCAAAGGCAGAATTAGAAGATTTTGTTCAGGTTATCAGAACAAGCAGTCTTCAATTGATTTCCATTATCAATGATATCGTTGATATTTCGTTGATCGAGGTCGATCAGATTTCACTCTGTATTGAGCCTGTCAACATCAATCAATTGCTGATCAATTTATTTGCTTTCTATGAAAAACTAGTTGACGAAAAAAAGGTCAGTTTACGATGTATTTGTCATAATCCAGACAAACTTGTTCTGATCAAAACCGATGGAAAGAGGATCAACCAGGTGTTTGGCCACTTGTTGAACAATGCCATTAAATTTACCAAAGAGGGTACGATCGAATTCGGATATAGGGTTGAGAAAACCCAGATTAAATTCTATGTCAAAGACTCTGGCATTGGTCTGGCACCTGAAAACCACTCACTTATTTTTCAACGTTTCAGGCAGGTTGATTCATCATTTACACGGGCTTATGATGGGAATGGACTGGGTTTATCCATTTCAAAAGCCCTTGTTGAAAAACTGGGTGGCACAATACAAGTTATTTCCGAGCTTGGGTCTGGTTCCAATTTTATTTTTACGATTCCCAATGTACCTGAGATGGAAAACCCGATCTACTTTTCAGACCTGATGGAAAGTAACTTAAACTAATGTGTGAATGATATAACAATTTTCAAAAGTTATATAACATTTGCCTTGTCATTCCCACCTACATTTATACCATTAAGAACAGTCGATGGGTGCTTCCAAAAAGTAGAATCCATGGCGTTTAAGCTTATAATAATATCAGGATGAAAAAACACATCAGAATCATTGGAATAATAGTTTTAGGTTTATTTTTCTTGTCAGCTTTTCCTAAGCACACAAGGGCACAACAGGGCGAGGTTAGTTTTCAACTATTTTATGATCAATTAAGCCCTTACGGAGATTGGGTCGATTATGCGGATTATGGATATGTATGGATCCCAAATGCAGGTCCCGATTTTGTACCCTATTCGACCGCTGGATATTGGGTGTTCACCGACTATGGCTGGACTTGGATGTCGGATTACAATTGGGGTTGGGCACCTTTTCATTATGGGAGGTGGGATTACAACAACTATTATGGCTGGTTCTGGGTGCCTGATAACGAATGGGGTCCTTCATGGGTCAACTGGAGGGAATCTGATGGGTATTATGGTTGGTCACCCATGCAACCAGGAATAAGCATCTCCCTTAGCAGCGGCAATAATTACGATAGCCATAACGACCATTGGATATTCGTAAGGGACAGGGATTTTGAAAGGCCCGAAATTAATAAATATGCGGTTGACCGTACGGACCATGAACGCATCATCAGAACTTCAAAGGCTATCAATACAACTTATACCGATAACAGACGACATATCACCTATGTTTCAGGGCCAGCAAGAAGGGACGTACAAAATGTTTTGGGAAGAAAAATTAAATCAGTTGATATTCAAGAGAATACAAGTCCAGGCCAAAACCTGAAAAATGGAAGGCTTCAAATCTACAGGCCAGAAGTGGTCAATAATGTAAGGGATGGTCGAAAACCAGCCCCTTGGAAAGTTACAAACCTGAACGATGCAAAACGTCCAATGGAAAGGTTGAACCCTGTTCATCTAGATAATAAAACGCCATCCGAAAACAACAATAGGATGGAGCAACCGAATAATAAAGGGGTTGGAAATAAAACAACAGAAAGGGGCTGGCCTGAGCAACCAGTGAATGTAAAACCGTCTGAAAACAGGCAGGATAAGGCACCTGTGAATGTGGTTCCAAATAGGAACTCCAATCCGGTTGAGCCTACACAAACTCAGCCTACGCAAACTCAACCTGCACAGAATCAACCTGCACCGACTCAGCCTGTAGCTCCAACTACCAATAATCGACAGGGACAACAACGGCAAATGAGCTCACCTGTTCAGAATAACGAACATTCTAAGGTAGGGGCAGTACAACCTCAGAACGCAAGGCCGGCAGTTACGAGAAGGCAGGAGCGCCAGGAAAAAGCAAAGGAATCAAAACCTGTTGAGAAACCTGTAATCAATAGCCGGAAAAAACAAAGGGAAGAAAATTAACGCATTATTGATCAGCAGAATACAAATACCCATAAATGAAAAAAATATTGATTGCACTTGAAATGGACGCTACTTCAAAAAGAGTGGCAGAAACTGGCTACATCCTTGCAAAATCCATGAAAGCGGAGGTGAACCTGCTGCATGTCATATCCAACAAAGTTTACAATTTTTCAAAGCAGGAGCTTTCCCATTTCGTTGGGAATTCAAACGAATCGGATTCGGCCAGGATACATTCTGACAATATGGACAGCCAAACAATCAAAGTACAGGCATTTCTTGATGAGTCAAAGCAGCTTCTTGGTGATGGTTCGATCAAAACGCTCATCAAAGAGGGCAATTTTGGTGATGAGATCGTCAATACCGGAAAGGAACTGGAAGCAGATCTGATTGTAATGGGAGCACATAGCCAGAGCAGTTTTGAGAATACGGTGCTTGGAAGCGTTGCTGAAAAGGTCTTGCTCAAGACTTCGATACCGATCCTGATCATCCCGACCGAAAAACACAAGGTAATCGAAGTATATGACTATTGACAATCGTTTTTTAAACTATAGCACATAATTTTCACATTATATATTGAACCAATAACAAAAAAATGGAAACATCTGAAGTATCTTTAAAAACAAAATGGAGTATCGATCATGTCCATAGTGAAATATCCTTTAGGGTAAGGCATTTGATGATCGCACATGTGACAGGTACATTTAAGTCATTTGATGCAAGTATTTATACAACCGGCAAAAGATTTGAGACTGCCGAAATTGACCTTTGGATCGACACCTCGACCCTGAATACGGGAGATCCGACCCGTGACAGGCACCTGAGAAGCAAGGATTTCTTTTATACAACCCGTTACAAACAAATTACATTTGTGGCAAGTACCATCGGTGCAGCTGATGAGGATGGCAACCACGAACTTTGGGGAGAACTGACAATGATGGGAATAACCCACAACGTAAAACTAAATGTAAAGTTTGGCGGAATTGAAACAGACCCATGGGGAATTGAAAAATCGGGATTCACAGTGACCGGAAAAATAAGCAGAGGCGAATGGGGACTGATCTGGAACTCAAATACAGAATCAGGTGGATTAATGGTCAGCGATGAGGTTGCCATCAATTGCGAAATTGAAGTGGCCAACAGGGGTCAAAAAGCTTTGATCATGCAATTGGAACCCAACGATTACAATCAGACCGTCTTCTAATCGGATTATACAATAAATTCAAAAAGATGAAAAAGTTGATTTTTTTTATTTTCCTGGCAGGTATTTTATTATCATTATATTCTTGTACAGCAACAGGATATGTGGCTTCTGAACCGGTATATGTGGATTATGCGAGGCCAGTCCGCCCAAGTGAATTGCACATCTGGATCGATGGTGAATGGCAATACGACCGCTCCCATCAGGCTTATGTTCAGAAAAAAGGGTATTGGACAAAGCCAAACGTAGGTCGTGACTTCATAAAAGGTCACTGGCTTGAAACTTCAAGGGGCCGTACCTGGGTTCCAGGGCATTGGCAGAAGCGCGGTCGTTGAAAGGATACTTCTCGAATCATCGTGCCTTGTTCTCATAACCTCCTTCAAAGGAGGTTATGAATATTAAAAATATAAATCAACTTTAATAATACACAAGGTAGGCGATTCAAAATATTGTACTATTTTTATGATAATCTAAAAAAATATTGATATGAAAAAAATTCTGATTGCCATTGATTATGACCCTACGGCACAAAAGGTTGCAGAGGAAGGATTTGAATTGGCCAAAACCATGGGGGCCGAGGTTGTACTGCTTCATGTAATTGCTGATCCGGTTTATTATTCTTCAACCGATTATTCCCCAATCATGGGTTTTACCGGATATGTGAACGTCGATCTTTTACAGCTCAGTACCATTGATGAGCTGAAAAAAGCTACAATGCATTTTCTTGAAAAGACAAGGATCCATCTCGGTGATCCGAATATTAAAATCTTAATAGAGGAAGGCGATTTTGCCAAAATGATCCTAAAGACTGCCAAGCATTTGAATGTCAGTACGATTGTTATGGGATCGCATAGCCGTAAATGGCTCGAAAACATTGTGATGGGAAGTGTTACAAACGATGTTTTGCACCGTTCTACCATACCACTATTCATCGTCCCGACAAAGCACAGGAAATGAGAATTCTTCCGTTTAAATAACTAAAGTATGACCTTCGTTGACTATTATAAAGTTTTAGGGATCGACAAAACTGCTACGGCAAAGGATATTAAAGCTGCCTACCGTAAGCTGGCCCGAAAATTTCATCCCGATTTGAATCCGAACGATAAGGATGCGAAGACGAATTTTCAACAGATCAATGAGGCAAATGAAGTGTTGAGCGATCCCGAAAAACGGAAGAAATACGATCAATATGGAAGTGACTGGCAACATGCCGAAGAATTTGAAAAACAACAACAATACAGGGAACAATCATCCAATGCCTGGGGCCAGAGGAATCAAGGACCCCAATCGGAGGGTGATTTTTCCGATTTCTTTGAATCGATGTTTGGAGGGGCTTCAGGGGCGGGCAGGGGCAGGCAGGTGAAATACCGTGGGGAAGATTTCAACGCGGAGTTGCACCTTGAATTCCTGGATGCCTGTAAAACACACAAACAGACATTGACTGTAAACGGGAAAAGTATCCGGATCACCATTCCTGCAGGAATCGAAAACGGGCAAACAATAAAAATTGCAGGACACGGCGGGGCAGGAATAAATGGCGGCCCCAATGGCAATCTGTTTATCACCTTTTCGATAGCCAACCATCCTGTTTTCAAAAGGTTAGGTTTTGATCTATATGCGACTGTTGGATTGGATTTGTTTACTGCTGTCCTGGGGGGCGAAATTACAATCGATACACTTGACGGAAAGGTAAAACTCAAGGTAGCAGCCGAAACCCAAAACGGGACAAAAATTAAGCTGAAAGGCAAAGGTGTCCCTGTTTACAAAAGTGAAGGGGAGTTTGGGGATTTATTTATTACCTATGTCATTAAAATCCCGACAAACCTTACACCGAAACAGAAAGAACTGTTCACCGAACTTTCGAAATCATGATTTAATTGATATGTCATGCCAACAAATCGTTTTATAGAGGTCAAAGCGTTCTGCATAAGTCACAATATCGAAGTTTCGTTCATCAGTTCGTTGCATGAAACCGGGTTGATAGAGATTCATTTTGATCATGAATCTGCATTTTTTGATACCGAACAGCTTCAACAGGTCGAGAAGTTTATTCGTTTCCATTATGAATTGGATATAAACATCGAGGGTATTGAGTGTATAAACCATTTGTTGCAGCGAACAGTTGCATTGCAGGATGAAATTGCTTCCCTCCGAAATAGGTTAAACCTTTATGAATAAATGGAAATCCTATTTGAGGAAAAGTTTAAAGGTCGTTGTTTGGATCATCGCCAGTTTCCTGATAGCATTCTCAGTAATGGCCTTACTGATCCAAATTCCTTCCATTCAGACAAAAATAGTTGGTTATGCCACAACCTTTATTAGCGGTAAAACCCATACAAAAGTTGAGATCGAAAAAATTGGCATTTCATTTCCAAAATCAGTTGTCATTGAAAGACTCTTTCTTGATGACCTTCAAAAAGACACCTTGTTAAGTGCCGATAGGGCAATTGTAAATATCTCACTTTTTGATCTGTTCTACAATAAGATAACGATAAATTCCTGTGAAATAGAAGAAGCCACGATCAATTTCCATAGTTCCAAAACAGGACCGCTTTTCAACTACAAATTCCTGTTTGACGCATTCAGGGATACAACCAATAAGGTAAAACCAGATACAGCCTCAGTGTCCAAATGGACATTCACATTGGATAAAGTGGCTTTGAAAAACGTTAGGTTTGTTTACAATGACGAATTCTCGGGGTTAAAAGTATCTACTGTCCTTAAAAACCTGAATTTAACCATTGAGAAATTGGAATTCGATCAACCCCTTTACCAGTTCGGAAACTTGTTTGTCGAAGGCTTGACCCTTACTATTCTAAGATTGCCCTCCCCAAAACTGAACAAGAATGGAGCGGTCACGATTTTGCCTACATTTGGGGTAAATCAGCTTCAGATCAGCAATTCAAAGATTAATTATACTGATTCTGTTGGTTGTCTGTCAGTGGTTGCTGACATTGACCAATTGGTGCTTGGTGGTGCTTCAATCGGCTTACAAAAAAACTTGCTCTCTTCCGGTGATTTAAACCTTTCAAAAAGCAAAATTCAATATCATACTTTCTCTCCTGAATTTCAGGCTGGCAAGGACAATGCAGTGCCAGTTTCAGAATCAGGAAACGACTGGAAAATCAATTTGAGACACATCGTCCTGAATGACAATACAATAAGTTATAAAGCGGGAAACAAACAGCCATTGAAAGGTGTTTTTGATCCGAACGATCTTGAATTCAGCTCTTTAACACTTGACGCGACGGATTTCTATTATTCCACTGACCTCACAAATGTTTCGGTCACAAAATTCAGTGCAACAGATAGGAATGGATTTGCCATTGAAAGTTTTGAAGTGGGTTTTAGTATGGCCTCCAATTCGATCACAGTAAAAAAGTTAGCGGCAAAAACGAAAGACTCGAAAATCTGGGCTGATTTTAGCATCCAATATTCTTCCCTTAATGCATTGATGGATTCTTTACAATTCAGCGACATCGACATTGACCTGAAAAACCTGCAAATGGTAAACTCCGATATGCTTTATTTTAAACCGAACCTCTCAAAGATTTCTTTTTTTAAAAATAGCCGGAATGAGACTACCATATCAGGTAAAATAACTGGCCTTACGAATAACCTTACCGGGATAGGTTTGTCTATAAAAACGTTAGCCGGTACAATCATAAAGACTGACTTCAATATCAAAGGGTTGCCTAACGTTAAAACTGCTTTTTACAACTTTCCCAATCTGAACATCACTTCTGTCAGGAAAGACATTGAATTAATGGCTGATACCCTGATTCCCAAAAGCATAGAAGTTCCTGAAAAGATAAATCTCAAGGCTGCTTTCAAGGGGCAGATGAAATCTTTTGAATCAACTGCAACTCTTTCAAGCAGTTCTGGGAATGCAAATCTTGTTGCCTCATTCGATCCGGCTGAAAATTTCATTCTAAAGTTGGGCATTGAAAGGATGGATTTGGGCAGGTTGCTCAAAGATACAGTACTGTTTGGCCCGGTATCCTTAACATCGGAAGCAACGGGTCGGGGATTGGATCCAAAAACAGTCAAATCAAATATAAAGACCTATATATCAAATTTATATATAAAAAACCATATTTACAGGAATCTCGCACTGGACGCAACGGTAAACAGCGGCGAAGTTGGGTTGAAAATAACCGGCAATGATGAAGACGCAGTATTTGGGTTTGACGGTTTCGCGGACATGAATGCAAAACAGGAGAGGTATAAATTCAAATTGGACGTTAAAGGGGCCGATCTTCAAAAACTTGGGTTGTCCAAAAATGACCTTCGTTTGGCTTTTGTTGCAGCTGCCGATTTTAGGGGAAAAATTGCAGATCAACTGATCGGGTCAGCCGAAATTACCAATGTCGTCATGTCCCAGGACCGAAAGACCGAAGTGATCGATTCATTTTTAACAGCTTCGCTGAACCAGCCGGACAATATTAAGAAAAATAAAAGCAATGCGCTGATTGATCTCAACTATTCAGGGAACGTTTCCGCTATAGCACTTCCTGAAGTCATTCGTCAATTCGTCACCAACTATTTCCCGTTTTCATCACAGAATCCAGTCATTCTGACAAACGGACCGGCAAATTTCAGTTTTGACCTGCGGCTTAACAATCATCCAATCCTTTCGAATATCCTCTTACCTCAATTGAAAGAATTCGATCCGGTAATCATCCATGGCAGTTTTGATAGCCCGAAAAACAACTTGAAACTGGATTGTACCTTTAAAAAAATAGTTTATGGAACAACCGAAATCAATGACTTTGCCATCGTCGTTAATTCGGACAAAACCACCCTGAATTACAAAATTTCCAGTAGTGCCATCTCCAACGCACAAATCAATTTGGGGAACTTCTCAATTGATGGAAAGCTTGAGGGCAACCAAATATTTGCAAATGTCGCTTTTACTGATGATAAGGTCAGGAAATTGTTGATCAGGTCAAGGATCGCAAGTGTCAATGGGAATTACAGGCTCACTTTCGATCCGAACGAATTCATAATGATGGACAATCGCTGGGCAATTTCGCCTGATCATTTTATCGAAATTGGAAAACAAGGGTTTCGGATCCACCACCTGTTTTTGGAACATGCAGGCAGCTTAATGAATTTCGCTTCAGTCCATGATCAATTCAACGATGACCTGAATATAGGAATCCAAAATTTCAAACTTGACGATCTCTCGCACATCGTCGAAAAAGGTGTCAGCCTTGTCAAAGGGAATATGGATGGAAATATTCTGCTTAAAAGGGTGGCCAATTCATTTGGGATTATTTCGGATGTAAAGGTCAATAACCTTGTTGTATATGATGTGCCGGTTGGGAATCTGAGCTTAAAGGCAGTTAGGTCGGAAGGAGATCAATTCAACATTGACCTGAAGTTATCGGGTTCGGACAATAACCTGACATCAAACGGTTATTATATTCCTGGAGGTGGCGATCATTCAATTAAGATACTAACTGATATACAATCGCTTTCGTTGAAAACGGTCCAAGCCTTTTCAATGGGACAAATTACCGAAGCGGACGGGACGCTTACAGGAAATTTACTCGCCGAGGGTAGGGCAGGGGCTCCTGAAATTTCAGGTGAACTGGTTTTTAACAATGCCTTCCTCAAACCTTCCTATCTCAATAACCGCCTGGAATTAAAGCACGAAACCCTTCAATTTAAAAAAGATGGGATCTACTTCAACTCCTTTACAATGCTGGATGCGACCCACAATAAAGCAATCCTGGATGGATCGCTGAAGATGAAAGAATTCTCCGATTTTGTTTTAGACCTGCATGTCACGACCAAAGACTTCTTGTTGTTCAATACTTTAGCAGGTGACAAAAAAGATTTTTTTGGACGGATGGTCGTCGATAGCAAAGTCGATGTCAGTGGACCCATCAGTCTTCCAGTGGTGGTGGCAAAAGTGAAAATGAAAAAAGGGTCCAATTTTACTTTTGCAGTTCCTGAGGACAAACTGACAACCGACAGGGGCGAAAATGTAGTTGAGTTCGACAATTCCTTGAAAATCAATTCAATCGTTTCCAATATCGGGAAAGGAGCTGGAGAAACAACCGGGATAACCGGGTTTGACCTCTCTTCGATTATCGAGATCGACAAAGAGGCAACCCTTCGTTTACTGATGGATCCAGCTTCTACAGACTCGTTGGTGGTCAAAGGTGAAGCTGCATTGAGTTTTACAATGGACCGGAGCGGAAAAATGAGCCTTACCGGTGCCTACAATTTGAATGATGGCAGTTACCTCGTATCGCTGGAGTCGGTCATTAAAAGAAAATTTGCGATCAAGCAGGGAAGTACGATCATCTGGAACGGTGATCCGCTGGATGCCACGATTTCCATTGATGCAGTCTATTCTGTGAGGGCTTCACCATATGACCTGGTTGCAGATCAGATATCAGGAAAGTCAGACGTTGATCAGGGCGGGTACAAACAACGTTATCCATTTCAGGTCTTGCTAAAACTGAGGGGAGAAATCCTTCATCCCGAAATTGGTTTTGAAATCCAGTTGTTGCCTGAGGACAAAGGAATTTTAGGTGGTGCCGTGAATCAAAAACTCATTCAATTGGACAGTGATCCATCGGCATTGAACAAACAGGTTTTTGCTTTGCTTGTATTGGGCAGGTTTGTCCAGGAAAACCCGTTCCAATCGGAATCGGGAGGGACATCGGTTTTGATCCGCTCAACGGTCGGTAAGTTTTTATCTGCCCAATTGAACAAACTGAGTTCACAACTGATCCCCGGTATGGAGTTGAATTTTGATGTCCAATCGTATGACGATTATCAGACAGGCAAAGCCCAGGGCAGGACGCAGGTTGAAATTGGCTTAAAAAAGCAGCTCTTTAATGAGCGGTTGTCTGTTCAATTGGGTGGTGCCATTGATGTTGAGGGTGCAAGGGCACAACAGAATTCGGTAAGCGACATTACAAGCGATGTTACCCTGGAATACAAGTTGACCAAAGATGGCCGTTTGCGGATGAAGGGTTTCAGGCACAACCTTTACGAAGGGGCAATTGATGGCCAGTTGGTTGAGACAGGGATCGGCCTTGTTTTTGTGCGTGATTTCAATCAGTGGGGCAAGTTGCTGAAAACGCAAAAAAGCAGGATGGATACAACCAAAACACAAATCAAAAATGACACGATCATTTCAAAATAAGTTCTTCACTGCAATCACCTGCCTGTTAATAACGGCATGTACCGGTACAAGAAATTTGCCCAAAGGCGAAAAACTTTACACCGGTGCCGAAATTAAATTGGAATCCACAGGAAAGGTAAATGAAAAAATGATCAAGGCAGTTGTATTGGCTGGTGTGCGACCAACACCGAACAAAATTATTTTGGGTATGCGTCCCAAATTATGGATGTACAATCTAGCAGGTGCAGAACCAAAATCCAAAATCGGGAAGTGGCTTAAGAAAACCGGTGAAGCTCCTGTCCTGATGCGCAATGTCAAGCCAGATGCCACAACCCAAATCATCGATTCACGACTTTTCAACATTGGGATATTCAAAAGTTTTACTGAGTCCAAAATCGTTGCAAAGAAGCGCACTTTTAAAGTTGTCTATACAAGCCACATTCATCCGCCATATGTTATTAAAGAATTGGTATATAGCATTATGAATGATAGCATAAACCGATTGGCTCTTACCCAGAAAGACAAATCCGTAATTCGGCCAGGTCAGGATTATAACCTCGACAAGTTGAAAAACGAACGAAACAGGATAGATATGCTGTTAAAAAACAACGGCTATTTCTACTTCAATCCGGATAATCTGGTTTTTAAAGCCGACACTTCCAATGAGAACCGTCAGGTTAGCCTAAGATTGACCTTGAAAGACAGTATCCCGGTAAATGCAACCACCATTTACCGTATCCATGATGTGATTGTTAATCAAAATTATACATTGGACGAGAATGAGCCTGAATCTTTGGAAGATACCCTAAGTTATCACAGAGTTTTTTTTGTGGGCTGGGAAACACAAATGGACATCAAACCAAAAGTAGTTTTAGAAGCAATCCATTTACGCAAAAATGAGATTTTTTCCCGTCAGAACCATATCTTCACTTTGAACCGCCTGATGTCGATGGGCAATTTCAAGCTGGTCCAGGTGAACTTTTCAGAAAAGATTGCCAATTCAAAGTTATTGGATGTGAACATTTTAATGACGCCAATGCCAAAGCATACAATCAGGGCAGGGCTTGACCTTGTTTCAAAATCAAATAATTTCACTGGGCCACGGATGAACTTTAACCTGCTGAACCGAAATACCTTTAAAGGGGCTGAATTGCTAAGCCTTAATCTGGCAGGTGCATTCGAGGCGCAATTGGGTGGAAATGACAAAAGTTTGTTTTCTTACTCGTGGAACCCTCAGGTGGAGTTGACTTACCCGCGTTTCCTGGTCCCTTTTCATCTCAGGCAAGCACAAAGCATTTATATTCCCAAAACCCATTTGTTGTTGTCGTACAATTATTTGAAAAGGGTCGGTTATTTTGACATGCGCACGTTCCAGTTTGTTTTTGGGTATAAATGGAAAAGTGATTTTCTGAAGGAACATGAATTGAACCCATTCGATGTCAGTTATACAACTATTGGAAGCAAATCTCAGACATTCACTGATTTGGTGGCATCCAATCCTTTTCTGGGAAAAAGCTATGAGGAGAAATTTATTGCAGGTGGGACCTATTCGTTCACTTATAACGAGCAGGTGATTCCAGATAAGAAGGTGCAGTTCTTTTTCCATTTGAACTCGGAAATTGCCGGAAACTTGTTTTCGTTGGCGAAAATTGCCACTGGTGGCAATGTGTCTGCCGATCATCCGGCAACCATTGCAGGATCTGTCTATTCACAATTTGCAAAATTGAGCATTGATACGAAGTGTTACTTCAATTTTCCGGATCAAAACAAATTGGTCTTGCGGCTTTTTGTGGGTGCTGCCCAAACATTTGGAAACTCATCAGTATTGCCTTATAGCAAGCAGTTTTTCAGCGGGGGGCCCAACAGCGTCCGGGCATTTTCGATCAATTCACTTGGTCCCGGCACCTATTTCCAGAACACCAACCAGAATGGTTTTTTGCAGTTGGGAGGAGACCTGAAATTGGAAACCAATGCGGAATACCGTTTTGGGATCACGCGATACCTGAAAGGGGCCTTATTTGTGGATGCCGGGAATGTATGGCTCGCAAAATCAAATCCTGAAAACATCGGGACTCCTTTCAGAATTTCAAAATTTCTGGACGAGATAGCCGTTGGAACTGGATTTGGTGTTAGGGTCGATGTCTCTTTCTTCGTTTTGCGTTTCGACCTGGCCACGCCTTTGAAAAAGCCATGGCTCACAGAAAACCACCGGTGGACGATAAACCAGATTGATTTTGGAAGCGCAACCTGGAGGCGCGAGAATTTGATATTGAATATTGCGATAGGGTATCCTTTCTAACAATAAGGTAATAAGGTTATTAAAGTATCAGGGATTTTTGAGTTACTAAGGTTAATAAATTGAAAATAAGGTTTTTAAGACACAGAAATATATTGTTCAAAAACCTTAATGTTTTACTTTAAACCTTAGTAACCAGATAAATACGTCCGAATCCCAACCTTATTCCCTTATTAGGATCGAAAATTTATTCAAATTCTACCTCCGGCAAACCTTTTACAATTTCCACCGTTTGTACGCTCAGGTTGATCACACCTAACAGTAGACGAAGATATACAAATGATTTTCATTAATGTAGATTGTATGAATTATTTAGGGGTCTGACAGATAATTGTAAAATAATCCATTTTGAATTTCCCTACTCATTTGAAATTGTGTGAATTATACAATTGTTTATGAAGATAGTGTAACTCTTTGCTGAATGAGGTAAGGTACTTTCGTATATGGAAATTTAATTTGAAAGTAATATGAGAAAATCATTTATGATCCTCTTATCAGTTGTCCTTATGGCAGGCAATGCAACCACTTTAAAAGCACAAACGTCCACAGCAAAAAACACACTTGCTGGAGTCGTATTTATTGTTCCGGTTGCGCTTACACAAACTTCTCAACTGCATTTTGGTACGATAAATTTGGTGTCCATTGCTCCTGGTACATGTATTTTGTCAACAGATGGAGTCCGTACTTTTACAGGTGGACTGAATGGATCCGCAAGTGCTCCATTGGCCACCAATGCCGCTTATAGGGTAACCGGTAAAATTGGTGCAGCTTATTCCGTAACATTGCCTGATGACGAAGTAATCCTGAAAATGGGTGATTCCGACTCTGATACTGATAACGTGATGGTTACTAAATTTACATCCAGGTTCTTGGGTGCACCTGCCAATGCACTTACCAGCAAGCTAAACATATCGGGTACCGATAGCTTTGTTGTTGGTGCTACATTAAGAACCATGGCATCACAGGAGGCAGGCGTCTATACAGGAACTTTTAACGTATGTATTGATTACAATTGAATTCAATTTTGAAATTCCCTACTCATTTGAAAATGTGGGAATTATACAATCATTTATCAAGATAGTGTAACTCTAAGCAGAATGAAGTAAGGTACTTTCGTATATGAAAATTTAATTCTGATCAGTCTTCGAACACAATTAATTGATAGTAAAATGAAAGGGAAAATTAAGATGACTTAAAATTGAACTCAGGCAAGTCGCATAGCAAACCGCTTTGTTTTTCGTTATCAAATGACCTGAAACACTGTCCGATATGTAAAATCAACAAGAGAAATAAATTTAATTTAAAAGTAATATGACAAAATTATTCATGCTGCTCTTATCTGTCGTCCTTATGGCAGGTATGGCAACTACTTTAAAAGCACAAACCTCCTCAACAATCAACACACCTGCTGGAGTCGTATTTATTGTTCCGGCTGCGCTGACCCAAACCTCTCAATTGCATTTTGGTACGATCAATTTGGTGACCATTGCTGCTGGAACCTGTATATTGTCAACAGCCGGTGCCCGTACTTTTACAGGTGGACTGAATGGCTCAGCAAGTGTCCCATTGGCCACCAATGCGGCCTATACTGTAACTGGTAAAATTGGCGCGACTTATGCCGTTACATTGCCTGCTGCCGCTGTAACCCTTCGAATGGGTGTTTCTGTTGCCGCTCCTGATAACGTGACTGTTACTGCATTTACATCCAGATTTTTGGGTGCACCTGCCGATGCCCTTACCAGTAAACTGAGCATAACGGGTACCGATAGCTTTGTTGTCGGCGCTACCTTAACAACGATGGCATCACAGAATGCTGGTGTCTATGCAGGAACTTTTAATATAAGTATTGATTACAATTGAAAACAGAATTATTATGAAAAGATTATTATTGCTTTCGCTGATACCAATTTTTGGTTTTGGATTTCAATCCCTGGCTCAGGGAGATTTGATTGTTTCACCTGCACGCCTTGTGTTTGACAATAAAAAACAGATGCAGGAACTTAATTTAGTTAACATTGGAAAAGATACGGCAGTTTACACCATTTCGTTTGTCCAGAAAAATATGAAGGAGGATGGAAGTTTTGTAAACATTGTAGAGCCGGATGCGGGTCAGATGTTTGCCGAGCCCTTTATGCGGATATTTCCACGCATTATAAAATTAGCTCCGGGAAAACCGCAGGTTATTAAGCTTCAATATGTACGAAAAAGTGATATGGCTGATGGTGAATACCGTTCCCATCTCTATTTTCGGGCAGAAAAGGGTGATACTCCACTTGGCATGTCCGATGTAAAAATCGACTCAACCAAATTGGTGGTTCAGCTTATTCCGGTATTTGGGATCAGTATCCCAATTATTATCTATTCAGGATCTGTAAATATGGCCTCTACTTTGAGCGATATGAAAATTTCCAATGGGCAGAAAGACCTGCAAACCCTTAAGTTCACTATAAACAGAACCGGCAACAAATCCGCCTATGGAGATTTGGCAGTAGAATTTGCGCCAAAACAAGGCAAGCCTTATCCGGTGGGGATAATGAATGGTGTAGGCGTCTACACGAACATTGACAAGCGGAATATTACTTTAAACCTGACCAATGATTCGGGCAAAAAATTGAAAAATGGTAAACTGAAGGTAAAATACATGACTAGCAACGAAAAGAAGCCCGTTCTTCTTGCAAAAGCTGAACTTGATATTGATTAATACGTGATTTTTAATTCATTTTTACCAACTGTTATTACAGATTAATTGATGTGATCAGGTTACAGGTAATCTTTTGAATCACTTAAAGTTAGACAAATTGTTTATCAACTTCAATGGTGATAATACAGTTTGTCAAACTTTATCCGGGCCTTTTGCCATGAACTTCAACAGAACCAGGAACGAAAGTGAATTAAACGGAAAAGATGAAAATACAAAATTTTAATGATAGGATTAAAAAATTATTGCTTTTACCAGTATTTGGTTATTTGCTTGTCCTTCATGCTTTCGCACAACCTACAGAGAAAGAAGAATCATTAACGGTTACCGCAGTTCAGTTTATTCATTTTGGCACATTTTATTTAATGGGGTTTTCTGGTGGTACCATTACTGTTGGGTTTGATGGGACCAGAACCTCGACTGGTGGAGTTATCCTATTGGCAAATGCACCTATCGCCCAACCAGCCATTTTCGAAATAAAATCTTGTAAAGGGAAGAATATCATTCTCTCGTTTAATCCTAAAACAACATTGACCAGCAGCAACGGCGGCAAGCTCACACTCGATATCGGTCCCACAAACAGAGGAATTAATGGTTCAGGGTTTGCAATAAAAAGCGATTGTAAATTTATCATTCCATTGAGAATAGGAGGAACACTTCATATTCCGGGCACCGCCCCACCTGGTGTTTATAGGGGAAACTTTGATTTCACCTGCAAACAGGAATAATATAGGATATGCAAATCGTAATCGAAAAGTTTTATATTTTGTTGCTATTTGTATTTTTATTACCTCAATATCAAGTAAAAGCACAAGATAGTATTGTTACACCAGCCGATACTTCTTTCGTATATGATGAAATCCCTGTAATTGTATTGGTCGATGAGTACAAGAATTTTTATCTGGATGTTTTATACACAAATAACAATTTGTTATACATCAATATTGATGAATTATTCAAAACACTGACAATCTCAAATACGGTAAGCCTTAAAGGGGACAGCATCACAGGATTCATTGAGAATGAAGGCCAGGTCTATCTGATTGACTATTGTTCGGAACAAATTAAGGTGGGCAATAAGTTGTTTAATTCGCCACATGGACTGGTCAAAGTAATGGACGCCCTTTATATCGAATCATCTTTAATAGCCAGGGCATTTGGTATATCATTGGCATTTGATTTCAGCTCGCTGTCCATACAAATGACATCAAATTTTGAACTACCCTTAATTAAACAACTTCGGATTGAAAAACTAAGGAACAATACGTCTAAATTTAATGGGGAAGAATTGGCAGATACAATCATGCGAAGGAATTATCATTTCTTTAAGTTCGGAATGGTAGATTGGTCTATTGTTTCTTCGCAAATATCGAATGGTTCAAACCAAAATAGTTTCAGCCTTGGATTAGGGACTGAACTCCTGTACGGTGAAGCCAATATAACTTTAAACTCCTATTCCGGGCAAAAATTTGACAATCGTCTCTTGTCCTACCTATGGCGCTGGGTTGACAACGATAGAATATTGATCAAACAAGCCATGGTTGGTAGGATTTCGGACCAAACGGTTTCTTTTATAAATTCGCCGGTTGTTGGTGCGGTTATCAGAAATTCAGCTACTTCTGTGAGAAAGGCTAGCGGATATTATACGATCAACGAATTTACTGAGCCCAACTGGACAGTCGAACTTTATATAAACAATGTATTGGTCGATTTTACAAAGGCCGATCCTTCAGGAGCTTTTATATTTAAAGTCCCGATAGTCTATGGATATACGACATTGACATTGAAATTTTATGGGCCATTGGGTGAAGAACATTCTGAGAATAGAACGATTAATGTCCCTTACACCATTATGTCGCCAAAAGAATTTGAATACAGCCTTTCAGTGGGAATTGTGCAGGATAGCAGTTTAAGCAGGTTTGGCAAAGGGGAAATCAATTATGGGATAAATCGTATTTTAACAGTTGGTGGCGGTTTGGAGTATTTGTCTTCGATCATAAATGGCGCCTTTATCCCATATGTAATGACCACAATACAACCATTTAACAGATTGACCATCTATGGTGAATATGCTTATCGGGTCAGGTTAAGAGGTTTAATGGATTTGTATTTTTCAAAAGATGCCCTTCTGGAAATGGAATTTACCAGATACAAAGATGGACAGCTTGCTGTTTATTTCAATCCATCGGAAGAACGGAAGATAAAGGTATCGTTGCCATTAAAATATAAAAAATTGAACGGATTTGCCAAATTGGATTTCACCCAATTTGTTTATAAGCAATTTACATCAAATCAGGCCAATATAATGTTTTCTTCCTATTATTCGGAATTCAGTTCCAACCTGTCAACTCAGCTCAATTGGGTTGACCACCAATCGACCTACATTTCCTCAAATTTGTCACTGTATTACAGGTTGGCAAATGGAATTGCAATAAGTCCTTCGGCTCAATACAATTTAAGTCTGGGTAAGCTTTTGGCTGCAAAAATAATTTTTGAGAAAAGAGTCACAAATAAATATGCTTCAATCTCTTATGAAAGGAACGCAAGGAACGGCGATAATCTCATTAGTTTAAACTTGAAATACGATCTCCCCTTTGCGAAAACCAATTTATCAGCATCAATTAGCCGGGGTTCCATTGCTATTTCAGAAAGTGTTCAGGGAAGCCTGGCTTTCAATGGTGGAGATCGTTATATTCAAACGGGCAGTAATTCTTCCCTATCCAAAGGTGGCATAGCCCTTTACCCATTTCTTGATTTAAATCACAACGGTTTTTTTGATGTTGGCGAACATAAAGTGAAATTGAACTCTGTCCGGGTATTGGGAGGTAAAATTATCGACACAAGAAAAGACTCGATCATGCGAATTCCCGATCTTAATGCGTTTTCAAGTTATATCATCGAATTTAACGACAACGATTTGGAGAATATCGCCTGGCGGTTCCAAAATAAAAAGTATCAGATCTTGATTGATCCCAATCAGTTCAAACGCATCAATATCCCAATATTCCCTGTTGGCGAGGTTAGCGGCATGGTTTATAAGGATGATAATAATACAATGAAGGGGATTGGTCGGATCCTGATCAGGTTCTTCAATAAGAAAAGTGCGAAGATGGTTGCTGAAACACTTTCCGAATCGGATGGATATTTCACCTATCTCGGATTCGAACCAGGTGAATTTGTTGCCAGGATCGATTCCGCCCAATTGAAGGATTTAAACTTTGTTGTAGATCCAATACAAAAAGAATTTATTATTAGGATATTGGAAGAAGGTGATGTCGTTAGTGATGTTGATTTTATTTTGAAGAACTTGAAAATCAAGGAGGTTGTTCCCATCCAACAGGAGACAAAGGTCAATCCGAAACCAAAAAATAAAGTGTTGCCAAATAAATAATCAATTCGGATTGATTTTCATCTGTCGTCTAAGGTATTGATTCTTTGATGTGTGAATTATGTAATTTCTTAACAAGAATATGTAACAATTACACTTATCCGTTGCTGCAACTTTGTATAGTGAAAAATCATTCACAATTAAACTCAATTCCGATGAATAGTATTAACGATAACCACAAAATAGCAGCGTTACATTCTGAAGAAGCTTCCAAACTTCACCATGAAGCATCAAAGCATTACGAAGCAGGGAACCATGAGAAGGGTCATCTCTGTACCTTGTTGGCAAATAGCCATACCGTTCATACTGTGGAGGCAGAGAACGAAATTGTTAAACAACATTGTGTAAAATAAGAGTAGGTCACCCTAATTGTTTTACAAAATAATCAAGATTACAACATGAGCGGGAAAGCAAAGAATCACCAAACACCCCTGAATCCTTCAAAACAAGGTGCTCCCCTATGGGCCAGATATCGCACCGAGATGCACAAGTCCTTTCCATCGCCATTTAAAGGTGCGAATGATTCCCTGGCAGATGGCATCAATCAGGCAATCCGCGAACTGGATCATCTTAAGCCAGAAAAAATAGGGGGCCCGGCATTTTTAGGAAAAAATTCAGCCCTTACCATTGATTTTGAGAATGTAAAGGATTCTGCATTAAGTCAAAAGATGAATACTTCGGGCAATGTGATCAAACAGATGATCAAATTGTTTGAAGGACTGCCCAACTGGGGACATCCGCTCACCATGTGCAATGTAGTGCCACAGGGCAATACGGCGGCAGTCGTTGCGGCAATATTGTGCGAAATATTTGCACCCAATATTCTCGAAGGCGAATACGCATGGAACATCCACCAGGCTGAATTGGAATCAGGAGGAATCCTCGCCAATCTGGCAGGTTGGGAATCAAAAAAGGCTGGTTGTGTCTATACCTACGGCGGTTCGGGCTGCTGGACTTATCATCTGAAATATGCCCTTGCAAGGGTCCTTCCGGATTCGAGAAATAAAGGGGTTCGGACCGATGCAAAAGTGATTTGTTCCCAGCAAGCACATTATACGATGCTCAACAGTACCGATTGGATGGGCCTCGGGATGGACAATATCATCAGGATAAAGACCGACATTGATTCCAATGCAATGGATATGGCTGATCTTGAAGAGGTTCTTAAAGATTTGACAGAAAGGAAAATACCTGTCGCGTCCATAGTTTGCACTATGGCAACTACAGATGCCAATGCATTTGATCCTGTTGAAGAGGTCCGTAATCTGATGGATAAATACCCAAATCCCGACGGATATGGAAAGTCCTTGTTGTACTGCGATTCAGTGATCGGCTGGTCTTGGATCGCGTTCAAAAATTATGATTTCAAAAAAAACCCGCTTGGTTTTTCTGACATAGTGTTGCCCTATCTTGAAAAAAACTACAATGCCATCAAAGGTATTTTTTATGCTGATGCGTTTGGGGTCGATTTTCACAAGACTGGCTTTTCACCTTATATCAGCAGTACCTTCGTCTATAAAAATGCCCACGAGTTCGAATCGTTACTTTCAAGGGGGGTAATTGCCTATTTACAGCCTCGTTCTCCCTATAATCCTATGGATTACACCCTGGAAGTCTCAAGGGCTGCAGGTGGTTCTTTAGCCGGTTGGGCGACCCTAAAATTCTTCGGTTATGAAGGCTTTCAATCTGTTTTGGGCGGTATTCTCGAAAACAAAGTTTATTTGCAGAACCAGATTGCAAAAAAAACTGAGATGGTTTGCGTCAATTCCTACGATTATGGACTGGTAACCCTATTAAGAGTCTATCCGGCAGGTGTCGATGCTATTGTTCAATATGACAATGAGTTAAAGAACCCTGAATTCCGTGACAGCCTGATCATGAACAATCAATTAACGCGGGATATCGGGAACAAATTGTTTGAATGGTTTCGGTCTGGTAAAAAAGTAAATGGAAATTGCACCCCTTATCTTAGTTTTAGTACCGGTTTTCGGACCGCAGAATACAATCGTGATTCGACTGATCAGGAGGCCGTAATCTATGCCATAAAAATGTACCCAATGAATGTCTATATCACCCCCGAAATCATGGACCATGTCCTTGAGTGTGTCATTGCGGCCAGGGACAACATCATGTCAATGAATAATCTCCCACAAATCGAATAGGGACAACAATGCCAAATAATCCAAAACATCAAATTTTTTAAAATCTTAATAATGAGTGATATAATTCAAACCAAGGCTGCTTCAAAAAGCTATTCATCCATCGATAACAAGGATTTGGTGGTCTTCCAGTCAGTCGAAGCGGCGGTAAAAGCTGCGACTTTGGCACAGGAGGTTTTTCAGGAACATGGCCTTGAAGTCCGCAGGGCTGTCATTAAAGCAATGCGTGAGGTTTCCAAAGTCAATGCATCGCGTTGGGCAGCAATGGCTGTCAAAGAAACCGGAATGGGCCGGGTTGAAGATAAAACACAAAAAAACCTGTTATGTGCCAATCGCACTCCGGGAGTTGAAGACCTTGAGTCGCGGGCTTATACCGGTGACAAAGGTTTAACTCTTGTCGAATATGCCCCATTTGGGGTAGTTGCGGCTGTCACCCCTTCAAATAATCCGGTTGCAACCATCATATCCAATGCGATTGCTATTTTGGCTGCAGGCAATGCAGTTGTATTTGCACCTCATCCCGCAGCAGAAAAAGTCAGCCTCGATGCGATGCTCATCCTTGCACAGGCAGCAGTATCGGCAGGTGCACCAAATGGCTTGATTTCAACTATTTACCCACCTACAAGGGACAATACCAAGGCGTTGCTGGCTCACTCCGGTGTTCACCTGAACATGGTAACAGGAGGTCCCGCAATTGTAAAAGTAGCCATGACAACCGGTAAAATTTGCAAGACCATTGCTGCCGGGCCTGGCAATCCGCCGGTAGTGGTGGATGAAACAGCCATTTTCCCAAATTGTGCCGAGGATATTATTTTTGGTGCAAGCTTTGATAACAACTTGTTGTGCATCGCTGAGAAAGAAATCATCGTAGTCGAAGCAGCCCGAACCAAGTTTCTCGAAAGTATGCGAAATGATCCAAGGGCCTATGAACTCACAACCAATCAGATGGATGCTCTTGCAAAGGTTGTTATCGTGAATGGCTCCAATTCACAGGAAATGAACCGCGATTATGTTGGTCGGGATGCTGAAGTCCTGGCCAAAGGGATTGGCCTGGAGGTACCTTCCGGAACACACCTTCTATGGGGAGAAGTGCCAAATGACCACCCCCTTGTTATAATGGAACAGCTGATGCCGGTACTTCCGGTTACTTTTACAAAAGACATTGAATCGGCTGTTGAATTGGCTTTCAAAGTTGAAGCAAAAAACCACCATTCGGCTGGTATGTACTCGACCAATATTGGCAACCTGACCCGTATGGGACGCCGCATGGGATGCTCCATTTTCGTGAAAAACGCACCCACGCTTTATGGGCTTGGCCTTGGCGAAGGATATGCCTCCATGTCGATCGGAACCCCAACCGGCGATGGGATCACCAAGCCCTCACATTTTGTCAGGCCGCTCCATTGCTGCCTTGTTGGTTATTTCAGGATTACCTAAAGAAAGAATCCGCTTCAAAAAGATAAAAACAAAAAATGCCACATAGACTCTAAAACTCTAAGTTTTACAACGATTTAAATATCAGTACTATATCAACCTTATTTTACTTTTTCCCCAAACTTAATAGCTTGATGGAGGAAGGAAAACCAACCTTATTTACCTTATTTGCTTAACGGAATATTCCATTTCAAAAATAAGG
>CAIYPA010000408.1 GCA_903927965.1 uncultured Bacteroidia bacterium
CTGAAAACGTAATTTTATATTCCAAATAAGTCTCTTTAGGTTTTCTCAATCCGTAATGTGTAGCGGTTTTAGTGCAAAAGCAGGATTATTTTCTGGATTACGAACAGCCAGTTGCCAGTAGCGAGTTGCCAGTAGCGAGTTTGTCAACAGCCAGCCGCCAGTTGCCAGCTGCCAATTGCTTTTTATTAATTGAATCGAACTTTAAAATAGAATCATGGATCGTAAAAAGGTAATTTCGACATTTCGTAAGCTGCACAAGTGGCCGGGAATCATTATTGCTGTTTTTGCGATCCATTTCGCCTTTTCGGGCATTGTAATGAACCACCGCGACCTGTTTTCGGGGGTTGACATCTCCCGGAAATGGATGCCTGGTACTTATGAGTACAAAAACTGGAACCAGGCTGCTGTCCGGGGAGGGTTCAGCCTGAACACAGATTCCACGCTATTTTTCGGAAATATTGGGGTATGGATCAAAACTCAGAATGGTTATGTTAATTATAATCAGGGATTTCCAAAAGGGATAGATAACCGGAAGATCAATCAGCTCATTCAGTTTAAAGACAAATTGATAGCGGCAACCCAATTTGGATTGTATCAACGCGGTAAACTTGAGGCTAAATGGCAGGCAGTCCCTCTCCCCATTGAAGAATTAAGGCTGATCGACCTATTTCTTAAACAGGATACCCTGATGATCCTGAGCCGCAACAATCTGATCAAAACATTCAATTTAAGGGATTTCCAGGTCATCAACCTTCCGGCCACTGAAGGTTACACCCGAAGTGCCGGGCTTTTTACGACCCTTTGGGAGTTGCACAGTGGCGAACTCTTTGGGATCGTGGGCAAGTTGATTGTCGATTTACTGGGGTTTGTGACCATCACCCTTTCGGTAACGGGTCTGCTTCATTTTCTGCTGCCCAAACTGATCAGGCGTAGAAAAAGGCTCAAAGGTAGTTCCGGCAATCTTCCAAAGACTTACCGCAGCAATCTACCCTGGCACAATGTGGTTGGTTTTGCGTTTGTTTTGTTCCTTATCATCAACACAACCGTAGGTATTTTTCTGCGCCCACCGTTGCTGATCCCGATCGTGAACAGCACTGTTGGGATAATTCCCGGTTCCCATCTCGACAATGACAATCCCTGGAACGATAAATTAAGGCGTGGTACCTGGAATCCGCAATTGAAGATCTTTGTCTTTTCAACTTCACAAGGTTTTTATGCTACAGATTCAACACTTTCCAGGCCTATGATCCCGTTTGATTCGCAACCTCCTGTCAGTCTGATGGGTTGCAATGTACTTGAACCTATGGGTGACTCAAAATATCTTGTAGGTTCCTTTTCAGGAATGTATATTTGGGATCTTCAAACGGGTGGAGTTGCGGATTTCTTCACAGGAAATGGCTACCAGATACCAACTGGAATGGCACGTCCCGTATCTGACAATATGACAGCGGGTTACATCAGGGACCTCCATGACAGGGAATGGGTATTCGATTACAATTCCGGGATTGCAACTGTTAATCATTCAGTTAGTTGGGAAATGCCGTTGGAGATCAAAGAAAAATCCCCTATTTCGTTGTGGAACCTCTCCCTTGAAATCCATACCGGACGGATCCTTGAACCATTTATCGGTGTGCTTTATCTTTTGTACATTCCGTTTGCCGGGATTTGCGTACTGATGGTATTGTTGAGTGGTTTCTTTGTGTGGCTTTTGGCACATCGGAAATCCAGATAATTCGGATATTTATTTCACTATTGTCCGGTTAAAATTGAAGCCTTTAAAGATATCACAACTACGTTGTTTCAAAAGTTTTGTAATGGATTTAATTACAAAGATTTAGCAACTATGTTGCTGAAAAAATGCTGCGTAGCAGTAAAATCTTTGTAGTATAATATTGGAAAGCAAAATGAAGCCACGTAGTGGCGACATAAATGTAAATACTTCATATTATATGGATTACAAGACTTATTTTAATTTTAACCGGACACCAATGATTCACAAATTAAACCAAATCTTATTGTTATTCCAAGGAGCCCAATAAGCAAAATTTGCATTTTCAACTTTCTTTAATTCGGTAGGGGGCCTTGGTCCACCTACAATATAGGCTCTAATTGTAACATTTTCCCAGTTTGCTCCGAATAATTCACTAACGTTTAAATACGATTTAATTATGATCCTTTCTCCACTAAGATCCTCAATAGCTATAACTTTAATTGATATTTTTTTTTGAACATTACCTTTAGCATCTAAAATATACCCTGTTGTCCTAACTAAATCTCTTGATAAAGTTGAATTACCAGATCGTGGATTAGGGGTTGATGGATTATAATATTCAGGAGAAATAAATCCTTGACCGAAACATAAATGGGCAGAAAAAACCACAAGAATCAATAAAGAATATTTTTTCATTTGGTTAAGAATAAATATATGTAAGAGAATAAATGGTTCAAATTTCAAAAATAACGTTTTCAGGCTTTATTTTAAAAATTATTCCATTTCCAACTTCTTCAATTATAGCAAACGTTTGTTGAAAATTTTGCCCATCAATCTTAACAGGTTCATTTCCCCAGCAATGGAACAAACCATTCCGGTTTTTAGTTTGATCATTAAATTCTCTTTCTTCATCTTCATCATCAGAATGATCAAAAAGACCCAAATTGGGATCGGTCAATAAACGAAAATTTACTTTTCTTAAGTTTTCCATTAATAAATGTTTTTACTTACCTTCCCGTTCCCCAAGTTAAGGTATATTAAAATAGAAGCGTGGGAACTGTTAATCCATTCCGACCTCAAGGCATCGCCAAACGCCTACAAACCAGAAATAGACAACAGCCCCACGCCCATTTTTAATAGACGTGTGCTATTGCTATTACCCCTGATTTGAATTGAAATTTTGGCGATTTCTGAGGTCGGGAATAATAATTAAGACACTTCGTTATATCGTAAAAAAACAGTTAACTTTTTAACTGTGACAAATTTAATAAATAATAATTAGATTCCATCTTTGGAGATTTAATAAATATTGAATTTATTTTAAGGTAATTTTCAGCACTCCGTTACCTCCCTGCACTCCCCACATCGTGGCGCCGGCATCATCAATAAATTCAATTGCCTTCACCATATTTGGATTTACAAAGGAAATATCTGAGACGATCTTTCCATCAACTACGAACAATACTTTTGGATCGCC
>CAIYPA010000409.1 GCA_903927965.1 uncultured Bacteroidia bacterium
GCAACCATTTCCGGATGCCTTACTGGAACCAGATCGACCCATTAATGAATTGTGTGTCACGGTTATCCTATTTGTTGTCGCAAGGAGTTCACAATTGTGATGTGGCCATTCTGTATCCGACCGAGCCGGTAATTGCCGGACTGGATGGCAAAAAATCGGTCAAACTGGCTTTTGACACCGGAGAAGAGCTTTACAACAAAGGGATCGACTTCGATTTTATCGATTTTGAGTCTCTCCAACGTTCGGAAGTGAAGAACGGTGAACTTCAGGTTTCAGGAGAGAAATACAAGGTGCTGATCGTCCCATCGATGAAGGCAATCCGTTTTGCTTCGCTCAAAAAGATTGATGAGTTTAAAAAAGGAGGAGGAGTGATCCTGAACATTGGGGATGTTCCCACTGCAACAGAAAAAAATGGCGAAAATGATGCAGCAACCACCCAGCTTGTGGCTACTATTTTTTCAAAAAATCAGAACCTGATCCAATGCGAAAGTTCAAAAAGTGTAATATCTTCTATTTCAGATAAATATGTTCCTAACTTTAAATTACTTACCGACCAGAAAGATCGTCCTTATGTGACGCACCGTGTCATTGGGAAACGCGATATATATGCGCTTTACAACTTTCAGGAAGGGAGCAAATGTTTCTTTAAAGCAAAGGGGGCAGTTCAGCTTTGGAATCCCTGGAATGGTGAAACTTCATCACTTTCAAAATACGCAATTCAAACCAGTGAAGGGACTAAAGTCACCTTACCACTTACAAAATCGGAAATTCAGATCATCGTATTTGATCCGGAAAGCAAAGCGTTGCCTAACGTGGTCAAACCACAAAGCATTGTAAAGCAGACCGATCTTGGAAATACATGGCAGTTTGAACTTAAGCCATCAATGGACAACCAATGGGGCGATTTTCAGCTTCCTGCAAAGAAAGAAATGCTTGGTGCGCAGATCCGCGAGTTCCATTTTAAAGAAAATACAAATTACACAGGTGGGAAGCTTATCCTTGATAATTCATGGGAAAGTGTCACCTGTGCGTTTGGGAAACAGTTTCTGCAACTTGGAGCATTACAAGTTGCCCCGACCGATCAGGAGTTGTCGAACATCGTCAATCCAAATGAAAAGGATGCGATAACAATTTCGGGTAAACAATACCAATGGAAAGAGTATGGCTTTTCGTGGAAACAAGGGGTGGAAGGTGACCCTGGCCATCAGGGATACCATGGTTTGAAAGGGGCGATGTATGATAACTTCATCAGATTGGGTATGTTGGCCTCAGTAAAAATGTCGATGAAGCGGGTTGATGATCCTGCCGGAAACTACTATTTGCTTTATTCAACCGTTATTGCGCCCAATGATGGCACTTTCGATTTGCTAACTGGCGACGAAAACCCGGTCGCGATGTTTGTCAATCGTGTAAAAACTGACATCAACAGCAGGTCTGTGGTATTAAAGAAGGGTTCAAATCCGCTTTTGTTGATGTACAATAAAGCTTGTGAAACCTATCTGGTAGTTCGCCAGCAAAATTTTCCACGTCCTGAAAAGCAGCAGGTGGCCATGAGCTGGTACAATGACTATGGCGTATTGCCATTTGATTGTTCTACTGCATCCAATTCCTCTGGTTTATTTACTTTTGAATCGGCACCAGGTCTTCAATCCTTAACTTTTTCAGCTTACGGAAAGGTAAAACTTTGGGTGGATGGTATTCAGTCGCAACTTGTTCCGGGGAAAATGCAGCCAGATGGATTAACCGGTTATACGGTGAAGGTGAAAGATACTAAGCTGACCAGCACGCAGGTCGTTTTAAAAATCGATTATCAACCAGGATATTGTGGGGCAGCAGCTTTGCCCCAATACATTGAACAACAATGTGGCATAAGCATGATTAATTTGGGTGATTGGTCAAAAATTGATGGTTTGAAAGCCTATTCTGGTGGTGCCTGGTATAGGAAAACAATCGATATCGCCAGTGAAGATTTAAAAAACAAACTTATAATCGACCTTGGCGATCTTGTATCTTCTGCCGAATTATGGATCAACGGAAAAAGTGCAGGGATTAAGCTTTCTCCCCCCTGGACATTCGACATAACAAAACTGGCAAAACAAGGCAAAAATAATTTGGAAGTATTAATATACAATACGATAGCAAATAACTATACGACAGTTCCAACGATGTACAGGGGCGAAATCAAATCCGGATTGATTGGACCTGTAACCTTAAAAGTGATGAAATGAATTTAAAACAAAGTGGCACAAAGGACAAATAAATTGAATGTGGAATAGGGGAGGTTTAAACCATCTCCTCTATCCATTCCACAATATTTCTTTTCTTTTTCGAAAAATGAATATCAATCAGCGGAATGGGTGTTCCATCCGAAGAATACGACGTTGCATATCCTTTTTCTTTAAATGATACATACTAAACCGCTTTTTTTGCTTAAAATCGGAATACAAAGAATAAGTATTTGGGTGGGTTTTTATATAACTGTTCCCAACTCGCTTTTGAAACCTCAAACTTTCTTATCTTTGCCACAATACTCATGCAAAGGCATTTATGAAGATTGGGAATTTGGTTATAAAATATCTGCTACTTATTGTAATTCTTTTAATTGCAGCTTTTTCGTGCAATAAAAAAAGTGAAATTACCGACACTGGTGTGTTAAAAGGTAAAATTACCATCGGCCCTCTGTGCCCTGTCGAAAGGATCCCTCCCGATCCGGCCTGCCTTCCGACTGCTGAAACCTATAGGGCATGGGCAACAGCGATCTTTACAGTGAAAGAAAAGCTCAAATATGCAATTCTTATTCCAAATTTAGATGGTACTTTCGAAATAGAGTTACCCGTGGGTGACTATTTTATTGATTATAGTGTTGTCCGTTTCATATGGATTGGTAAAAGTAATCTTCCTGCTACTTTTTCAATCACCAAAAATGATACAATAACTTTTAACGTCAATATCGACACAGGGATACGGTAAATCCACCCTGATGATATGTCTGCAATTTCAACAACAAATTTCAAATGAGCCCATTACTTCTATTTCTGATCATCCTTGTCTATTTTTCGATCCTGATGGTGATTTCTCATGTTGCTTCTCGCCACGTTCACGACACCACATTTTTCGATGGTGACAGGAAATCGCCATGGTTTTTGGTCGCATTTGGGATGATCGGATCGGGTATATCTGCTGTTTCGCTGGTTTCCATCCCAGGAAATGTGGGGAACAACAACCTTTATTATTTCCAGTTCATACTCGGCACCATTGTTGGCTACCTTTTTATTGCGTTTGTGTTGACTCCCATCTATTATAAGATGAAACTTGTCTCGATCTATACCTACCTTGATAACCGGTTTGGGGGAGTGACTTACAAAACAGGCTCGTTATTTTTTCTGGTTTCACAATCATTTGGTGCTGCACTTCGGTTATTATTGTCAATTAAGATTTTGCAGTATGCATTTTTTGATTCGCTCCACATCCCTTATTTTATGACCATTATTGTTGTACTTGTGCTGATTTGGCTCTATACCAATAAGTCAGGCATCAAGACCATCGTTTGGACTGATGCATTACAATCCTTATTTTTAATTACGGTCATTATCATCTCGATTGTTACAATTAAGAATTCACTTGGGCTTTCGGTTTCCGAACTCGTTGGGACAATTGTGCACCATCCGTATGCAAAGGTATTTGACTGGGATTTTCATTCCGGATCTAATTTCTTTAAGCAGTTTATATCAGGATTGTTGATCACTGTCGCTTTGGTTGGGCTCGATCAGAGTATGATGCAGAAAACATTGACAGTTAAAAATGCAAGGGACGCAAAGAAGAATGTGTTGACATTTAGTTTTTTTATTGCGTTTGCACAAACCATGTTTCTTGGCTTGGGTGTTCTGATCTACATTTACGCTGAAAGGAAAGGAATCAAACTTGCCATACAGGACGGGAAATTTTTGGATACCGATGGCCTGTTCCCTTTGTTGACTTTGAATTATTTGGGCCAGATTGGTGCCATTGCATTCCTGATCGGTGTAATTGCCTCAACTTTTGCAAGCATCGATTCGTGCATTGCCGCATTGACTACCGCTTTCAGTTATGATTTTATGGACATCGAAAACCGTCCGCACGAAAAAAAGAAGCAAATCAAAAACAGGGTACTACTTGGAGTAAATGTCGTGATGTTCATTATTGTTATGGCTTTCTGGAACAGTCAGGGTGCAATTATCAATACGATTTTCAAAATTGCGGGATATACATATGGGCCAATCCTGGGGCTCTACCTTACCGGTTTGTTCTCGACCCTCAAAATGAAAGAGAAACTGGTGCCTGTTGCCTGTGTTTCAGCTGCTTTTGTAACCTATATTTTGAACGAATACTTCATAAGTGTATTCAATTTTGATTTTGGTTTTATGAATATTTTCGTAAATGCCTTATTGACAATTGTTTTCCTGATTATCATCAAAAAGAAATAATTATGGGGATTTCAGAAAGGATGGTGATTGAATTGACCAGGGATCAAATGGATTTTGCCTATTGTTCTCAAATGATGACAAGGACTGATCCATGGATTTCGTTAAAAATGGACTATGACCAATGTCTTAATGCATTTAGCGGAAAAGATAAGGAGGTTTATGTGGCAAAAATTGAGGATGATATTGCTGGATTTGTTGTCCTTCAGATTGTTGGCTCTTTTAAAGGTTATATTCAAACAGTTTGTGTAGGCGAGGAATATAGGGGGAAAGGTCTGGGTAAAAAGTTGTTGCAATTTAGTGAGGAAAGAATATTGAAAATATCGCCAAATCTGTTTATTTGCGTCTCTTCCTTCAATACGGGTGCCATCCGGCTTTATGAAGAATTTGGGTTTAAACGCGTTGGGGAGTTGGAGAACTTTGTTAAACAGGGATTTTCAGAGCTACTTATGAGAAAGACATTTGGGCCGATTATCTGTTAACGAAGAATGATCACCTTTTTTTGTAACTGCCTATCCTGTTTAAAAGGTGTAAACTGCTTATAATCATAAAATTGCACAAAGAATCGGGAATCCTATTGATTGGAATAATTGAGATGTAGTATAATAGTTGTCAGTTGCTGATATCATTCATTTAATCATCATTTTATCGAGAATTCCCTAAATTTAAACTCTTTTGGATTGAAATTTCCCCGATTTTTTATTCCTCCTGTTAAAAAATGATCTGGTGCGACTCCATCTTATTTATCAGACCTATTTTATTTAGGATTGCAAATTCTGATTTTTGGTCATTCTGATCATTAACCTGGAATCTTAGAGAAAATTTTTTTTTTGAGAATTTTGAATATTTTCAGAAAAAATATTTGTGAATACTAAAATACAAATTACCTTTGTTGTATTATGTCTTACATATAACATTTTGGATTTTCAATTTATTTAACAATGGGTTTGATGAAAATTTATTTTCAAGGATTATTCCTGTTTTTATTTTGGCTTCTTACTTCAGCAGAATGTAAAAAAGTGATTCCTATTGAAGGGGAAAAACCTGAAGTAACTCAATTAGAGATCGTTCAAAGCAGGGTGCCACTTTACGCCGGGCGGTTAAATGTCCACCCTATTTCTGTGAAGTTAACTGTTGTAGCTGAATCTGACCCATTAATACTTAATAGGTTAGAGATTGTTTTTACTGACGCTAGCCGAACAAACGGTATTTCTGAAGTTTTAATCAGTCAAACAAATAACAATCTACCATCCGGTGAAAATTCAACTTTTGGTTCAACTACTACAATTACCAATTTTATCAAAATTAAGGGACTTTTGAATTTGAATAATGGTATCCATTATTTGAATGTCAATTTTAATCTTAAAAACAACCCCGACCTTCTGACGAGCTTTCAGGTTAAAGAGGTGAAATTGTCATTCAAAAATCACGCTGAAATCGTGGTTAAACCGGCGACCAAATTTATTTATCGACCTGCCATGATACTTCGTTCAGCAGGGCAGGATCAGATCGATACTTACCGTATCCCGGGTATAGTTACAACAAATAGTGGGACTTTGATCGCCGTTTATGATAACCGTCGCAACAACAGCAAGGACTTACAGGAAGATATCGATATTGGAATGAGCCGCAGCACCGATGGCGGACAAACATGGGAGGCAATGAAGGTAATTATGGATATGGGCGAATACGGTGGCCGATCGAATCGTTTGAATGGTATGGGAGACCCATGTGTACTTTATGACCCAAAATCCAACACAATTTGGGTTGCATCCCTTTGGATGAGTGGTGCTTCCTCCGATCAGATGTTGTGGTGGGCTTCTAAACCGGGGCTAAAACCTGAAGAAACTGGTCAGTTTATGCTTGTGAAAAGTACGGATGATGGACTAACTTGGTCGCAACCCATCAACATTACGGGACAAATAAAGGATCCTAAATGGCAGCTCCTGTTGCAGGGACCCGGCCGGGGGATAACAACAAAAAATGGGACGCTGGTTTTTCCGGCACAGTTCAAGTCAGATTTGGGAACTAAATCGATTGATGGTGGCCAATACACCTGTCAGTCAACAATTGTTTATAGTAAGGATAGTGGGAATACCTGGCAGATTGGGACAGGTGCCAAAACAAATACCACAGAATCACAGGTTGTTGAATTGTCGGATGGGAAATTGATGCTCAACATGCGCGATGACCGTAACCGTTCCGACAAAAGCGAAACAAACGGCAGGGCTGTTTATGTTTCAAGTGATTTAGGAAATTCCTGGGCCAAACACCCTTCCTCAAACTCTTCCCTTCAGGAACCGAACTGTATGGCCAGCCTCATCAGTGCCGACCTGACTATTTCCGGTAAAACACAGCAGGTATTGTTTTTCTCGAATCCCGACAGTAAAACTGACCGCTACCACATGACTATCAAAGCTAGCCTGGATGAAGGCTTGACCTGGCCCTTGGCTTATCAGGTAGAATTGAATTCTGAAAAGGGCTATGGATATTCCTGCTTGACAATGGTTGATCAAAAAACAATTGGAATCGTTTATGAAGGGACAAAAGAACTCATTTTTCAGAAAATCGCAGTTTCTGATTTATTGGGTACTTTGGTCAAATAAACTAAATATTTCCATATTTCCATATTTCTATATATATCTAATATATAAGTAATTACATTTTATTAAAGTTATATATCATGTCAAAATTTGAAGGACTGGTTGCAGCTCCATTTACACCAATGGACAAGAAGGGGGAGGTGATCCTGGATATGATCCCCGCATATTACGATTTTCTTGAGAAAAACAAGGTTGTCGGCGCTTTTATCAATGGTTCGACAGGTGAGGGGGTGTCCCTTTCACAGCAGGAGAAAATGAAAACTGTCGAGACGTGGACCTCCATTTCTAAACAGAAAAAAACCGTTAAAGTCATTAGTCTTGTTGGTGGGACTTCATACAAAGAGTGCATCGAAAATGCGCAACATGCAGAAGAATGCGGAGTCGATGCAATTGCTTTGCTTGCACCTTATTATTTTAAACCGGCAGGGGCACAACAATTGGCCGAATTCTGTGCATTGGTTGCCTCTTCAATTCCAAAAACTCCAGTATATTTCTACCATATACCTGTTTTAAGTGGTTGTTTTATACCCATGTACGATTTCCTTATCGAAGCAGCACCCATTATTCCAAATTTGGCCGGGATCAAATACACCCACGAAGATTTTATGGATTTTCTGAGCTGTACCCATTTTATGGATGGTAAATTTGAGATGATGTGGGGCCGCGACGAAAATATGCTCTCGGCACTTGTTCTTGGGACACGAAGTGCAGTTGGTAGTACATTTAATTATGCTGCACCTCTTTATTATCAGATGATAGCAGCTTTTGACAATGGTGATCTCCTTTTGGCACGCAAACTCCAGCAAATGTCGATCGATATGATCAGGTTGCTTGGGAAATATGGTGGCATTGCAACTGGAAAGGCTTATATGAAATACATTGGAATGGATCTGGGCCAATTCAGGTTACCTGTAAAAAACATGTCCACTGAAAGTTACTCGAAATTTTCACAGGATGTCGATTCCCTTAAAATGCAAAAGTTCTTTTCACAAATTTAGGCCACTTTATCAGCCATGGAAAAAGATCTTAAAAAATTGTCCATTCAATATCGGGACGAATTGCTGAACAAGGTTGTCCCATTTTGGGAAAAACACTCCAGGGATGAACAGTTCGGTGGATATTTTACGTGTCTCGACCGTAAGGGGAATGTATTCGATACCGATAAATTTGTCTGGTTGCAAGGAAGGGAAGTCTGGATGTTTTCTACGCTGTACAATAAAGTAGAGCAAAACCCCAAGTGGCTGCAGATGGCCTTGCACGGCGCAGAATTTTTGCATAAGTATGGTCACGATGGGGATTTGAACTGGTACTTTTCATTGACCCGCGACGGGAGGCCGCTTGTCCAACCGTACAATATTTTTTCAGATTGCTTTGCCACAATGGCTTTCGGACAGTTGTACCAGGCTACTGGGAATGAGGAATATGGGGCTATCGCCAAAAATACGTTCAATAACATTTTATCAAGGAAATCGGACCCAAAAGGGAAATATACCAAAACCATCGGACAAACCCGTCCTTTGAAAGGGTTCTCGCTACCAATGATTTTATGCAACCTTTCGCTCGAAATTGAACATTTACTTTCGAAAGAAATGGTGGAGGAAACCATCGAAAACTGCATTTATGAAGTTTTGGAGGTGTTCTATAATCAGGAATCAGGGTTAATCTTTGAAAATGTAAAGCCCGATGGAGGTTTTTCCGATTCTTTTGAAGGTCGGCTTCTTAATCCAGGTCATGCCATTGAAGCCATGTGGTTCATTATGGACCTGTCTGTCAGGCTAAAAAAACCGGAGCTGGCTCAGAAAGCCGTTGAGATCATGCTTCGGACCATCGAATATGGGTGGGACAAGGAATTTGGGGGCATATTCTATTTCATGGACATTAAAGGTTATCCACCACAACAGCTTGAATGGGACCAAAAGTTATGGTGGGTCCATGTGGAAACGCTGATCAGCCTGATTAAAGGTTATTCGCTCACCGGAAACCCGCAATGTCTTGCCTGGTTTGAAAAGGTCCATGATTATACCTGGTCGCATTTTGCCGATCCTGAATATGACGAATGGTTTGGATACCTGAACCGAAGGGGTGAAGTGCTTCTCCCTTTGAAAGGTGGAAAGTGGAAAGGATGTTTCCATGTACCCCGTGGACTGTTCCAGATTTGGAAAACATTGGAGAAATTAGGATAAAGATAATTGTTTAAATCAATGATGAATGCCTCTGCGTCAATCTGCGAGATCTGCGGAAAAATATTTTTTTATCTCCTGCAGATCCCGCGGATTGACGCAGAAAGAACCAAACTAAAATAGAGTAGCGATGCTTAAAAGATATCAATCGATTTATCCCTGGGTTCTGGTTGGCCTTTTATGGGTCGTTGCCCTTTTGAACTATATGGACCGTCAGATGTTGTCAACCATGAAGGTTGCCATGATGGGTGACATCCATGAGTTGGAAACTGCCGAAAATTTCGGACGGTTAATGGCCATTTTCCTTTGGATCTATGGGTTGATGAGTCCCATAGCTGGATTGATAGCAGATAGGGTAAGCCGTAAGTGGCTGATTGTTATTAGCTTGGGGGTGTGGTCCGGAGTGACATTTACCATGGGATATGCTACCAGTTTCGATCAATTGTATGTATTGCGCGGTTTGATGGGAATCAGTGAAGCGTTATACATTCCTGCCGGACTTGCCTTGATTGCCGATTATCACCGGGGAGGTACCCGATCCCTGGCAATAGGCATCCACATGACAGGACTCTATTTTGGCCAGGCACTTGGAGGATTTGGGGCAACTGTCGCCCACGAGTGGAGCTGGCAGCAAGCTTTTCACCTTTTCGGCCTGATCGGTCTGATATATAGCATTATACTGATCCTTTTGCTTAAAGAACAAAGAAAACCGGTTGGGACAAAGACATCAATGAAAATTGACGGTTTTGCCTCAGTTAGACATAGTTTGGGGATGTTGTTCGGCACAATTAGTTTCTGGGTTATCTTATTCTATTTTGCTGCCCCGAGTTTTCCTGGATGGGCAGCTAAAAACTGGATGCCGACCCTTTTTGCAGGAAGCCTTGACATTGAAATGTCAATTGCAGGGCCATTATCCACCATCACAATCGCACTTTCATCCTTCATTGGGGTAATTTTGGGCGGAATCATGGCAGATCGTTGGATACTAGGAAACCTCCGTGGGAGGATTTACACAGGGGCAATCGGACTTGGGCTAACCGTCCCTGCGTTGCTGTTCCTCGGCTTTGGAAACGGGTTTATCGGAATTCTTGGGGGAGCAATCCTTTTTGGGATCGGGTTTGGCATGTTCGACACCAACAATATGCCAATACTATGCCAGTTTGTTTCAAACCGCCACCGTGCGGCAGGTTATGGCATTATGAACATGACAGGTGTATTTGCAGGGGCATTTATTACAAATCTTTTGGGTAAATCGACCGATTCGGGTCATTTGGGTCGTGATATGGCACTTCTTGCTGTTCCTGTTACCGTGGCCATTGTTTTGCAATTGTCGATGCTGCATCCTACAGTTGCAGATAAACAGGAAGACTAGTTTTTTTTAAATTGGCGTAAAACGCTAGGGATCGAAAAGGAAAAAATACTCCCTTTTCCCAATTCGCTTTCAACCCATATCTTACCCCCATGTTTGGAAATAAATTCCTTACATAACATTAACCCAAGACCTGTTCCCTTTTCATTTTGGGTACCAACAGTCGAAGTACTTTCGTCAATCCGGAACAGTTTGTCTATATTTTCCCCCCTGATGCCGATCCCATTGTCTTCTACCTCCACTACCAATTCATCAGGTTTCTGTTTTATCGAAATTGTAATTGTGCCTCCATGATTTGTAAACTTGATTGCATTTGCGATCAGGTTTCTGATGACTGTGGCGATCATCTCTTTATCTGCCATAACAATAGCTGTGTCCGGCAATTTTTTTATGATACTGATGGATTTTTGTATTGCACTATCATTTAATAGGTTAATGATTCCCCTGATAAGCAGGGCAATATCGACCAATACAGGTTTTATAACCAGTCTTCCAGATTGGGAACGTGACCACTCCAACAGGTTCATTAAAAGGTTCATGGCTTGTTGGGATGAATTTTGGATAATTTCGGCATATTCTTCAATTCCATCGTAGTCTTTCGACTGAATTTGCATCAAAAGAAGGTCGCTTAATCCGATGATTGCGTTAAAAGGAGTTCGCAGGTCATGTGCAATAATCGAGAAAAACTTATCTTTAGTTGCGTTTAATTCCCTTAAAAGTGCCTCATTTTCCTGAAGTTTCAATTCTATCATTTTTTTTTCGGTGATATCGACTATAGTACCCGAACCGCCGATAAAAATACCATTATCAAAAACAGCTTTGGTTGAAATCAGTATATAACGTGTTTCTCTGGATTTTGTCACAGCCTCATGTTCATTTTTGACATCCTCTGAAGTGACCAATTTGTCATACCGTGTGGCCAGCATGGTATCATCATCTTTAATGAAGGATGTTATTGATTTGCCAACCATCTCATCCGGTGTAAATCCAAAAATTTTTACAACCGATGGACTTACATAACCTATAATTCCAAAGCGGTCAACTTCATAAATTACATCACTAATGTTTTCAACAAGGTTCCTGTATTTATCCTCACTGTTCCTTAAAGCAACTTCTGCCTCCCTTCGATTTGTAATATCTTCTTTAACAGCTAAAAAATGCACAGACTTCCCATCCGGATCCTGAATCGGGGAAATAGAAGCATATTCATAATAAAGTGATCCGTCCTTCCTCTTGTTGTGAAAAACCCCATTCCATTTTCCTCCCGATAAAATTGTATCCCATAGTTCTTTATAGTCTGCTGCAGAGGTTTCACCCGATTTTAACACACGTGAATTTTGACCCTTTAGTTCCTCCAATGTATAGCCGGACGTCTCAACTGCTTTTGGATTGGAATATTCAATATTACCGAAAGAATCTGTAATCACAATGCTGACGGGGCTTTGCTCAACAGCGATTGAAAGTTTCCGATGTTCGTCTTCGGCTTTTTTTGATGCTGTAATATCATGGCTGATACCCAAAATACCGATCAGCTCACCATCAGGCCCGCAATATGGCGTCTTGAGGGTATCAATCAAAGCCTTCCTGCCACTAGGATAAGTGATCCACTCCTGATAACGTGAACTTTGGTTGGTTTTAATGATATGGATATCCTCTTCCTTAAATTGGTCTGCAGTTTCTTTAGAAAAAAGGTCATACTGTGACTTCCCAACAATTTCATCTTTCGATTTACCAACGAACTCACAAAAGGGGATGTTACAACCAATATAGTTGCCATCCAATCCTTTGAAAAAAATAATATCCGGTATTGAGTCAAGTATTGTATTGATTAAGGCATTTTGCTGTTTGAGCGTATTTTCCTTTTGCTTAAGTTTATTGAAAATCTTTATACGGTCTGAAATATCATGGAAGGTAATGACAGCACCCTTGATATTCCCATTCTCAAATATCGGGTGAGACCAATATTCAACTGGAATATTATTCCCATTTAGTGACCATAAAACTTCATCATCACTGTATTGCTCAGACCCTTCGTTTAAAGTTTGGAAAATACTGCATTCATTAAAAGGAACAGGTACACCATTTTTATAAGAAGGCCGTATGCGATCACGCATATTGTGTCCCTTTAATTCAGCATGACTAAGAATACCAAGCATTTTCATTGCAACCTGATTGCAAAAAGTAAAATTGCCTTGCAGATCAATTTCACAGATTCCTACTCCAGTTGAATTCAACAATCCAAGAAGTTCTTCATTTGATTTATTTGGAATGTTCATAATTGGCAGAATTTTATATCACAAGGCTGCTCTTTTCTGCGAATATAATAAAATCCAGTTAATTATTGTTTTTCATCTTGAAATTAAGATAAAAAAGGCTGCTCAGGTCGTGTGCGATAATTGAGAAAAACTTATCTTCTGTGGCAATAAAAAATCGCATGGAGGATAAACTGCTCCATGCGATCAAGAATATTAAAATTATTCTATTTGTTCATTTTTTCAATTCAGCACGATGTCCAATCCACGCTCCGCCAAGTGCCCCAAACACCGATAAAAGCCATCCCATTGAATAAGGCATCCACATCGAGGATACCCAAAACTGAGGTTCAATAATTGCGGCTAATATACCTATAGCATTACATATTATCGGAGTGTACCAGACACTTTTTGGATAGGTTCTGCAGATGAAAAAACATGCAACAGAAATTAAAATACCACCACTAAGATAAGTAATCCAACCGCCAATATTTTCACCATATTGTCCAGCAAGGGGATAGCCAATTGAAAATATAAAAATGATGGAGATTACGACTGTAATTATTGACAATACCCAACCAGGCATATTGTATAAGAATGATTTTTTTGTTTCCATTTACTATAAATTTTCCGATTTAATTATTTCTTTCTGATGAGCAAAACGAACGCAACGTTTTTTGTTAAGGTTTTTATTTAATAAGGATCTATTTGCCTGAAATTTTATTGGGTGATTTATTTAACCACCAATAGACCAAGAATAAAATAGAGGGGAGCAAGAATATCAAAAGAACGGGGGAGTAACGGGAATCTGGAACGGGACTAACAGCGACAAGGATATTAAAAACAATCAAAATGAGCAATGAGAATAGTCCCCCTATTCCTGGCTTCCATAAGGCGAGTATAAGTCCGGAAAGTCCTATACCCCATACTACAAATGTTATTATTGTAGAAGTGGGGAGACCGGGTCCCGGGTTATTCCATCCCTCCACCAAATAACCTATCCCAAAGAGTAGAGTAAACCCAACTATAAATATTCCGATAATGCTGGCCGTCCAGCGGATGATACTGATTGATGTTGTTTTTTTCATTTTTATAAATATTTAATACCTTACAATAAAATCACCTTACAATAAACGGTACAATTGTCGCAATCACCCCCGTGCAAATCACGACCAGGATAAACAGGTTGTACCTGACATTGTAATTGCTCAAAAGGGTTTCATCGTAATATTTGGCTACATTCTGGTCTTTATACATGGATAACAAGCCATTGATCAGCTTCATGCGGGTTTCTTTCCCCTTCAGCAAGCCAAAGATGACAACGATATTGACAACAACCAATAGGAACACAAAGACAAACATGACAGTCAATGCCGAATTGTCGGTCCGTGATTTTTCGACCATTCCCGAATTGACCGCAAGGGTGATCAGGTTCAATAAAATAGAGCTGAGGATAAAAATGATGTCCGACTTCGTATTTTGCTGCAGCTCGCTTGTGATGTGGTTATGAACATGCTCGATCATAGTAATTCTCCTTTCTTTTAGTTTATTGATTCAAAAATACATTATTTTTTTCCAAACCGGTTGCAATACGCTTCGATCATTTCCGCCTCGATAGACAGCTTATCCAACGGTATTGGTTGGCTCTTTTTTATTCCATCGGCCATTTTGTCGATGTTTTCTGTGGGTTTAAAAAGCTGGCAGACCTGCGGGGTGAGGTCAACAATTTCTACAGATGGGTCCTGATAGCTCAATTCATATTTGCTTAGAACGATCTTTACGCCTGCCTCTTTTGCCACATCAGGGAGCTTGTCTTTGACCAGTTCCATAATACCAGCCGCCGAACCATTACTAAATACCATTTGGTGAAGCAGATGCTGATACGACATCGCTTGAATTGAGACTTCCTTAATTTTCAGGGTATCGTTTGTTTTGATGACAGAATCGCTGTGCTGCCGGATCTTTTCAAAATGCTCTTTGAAATAATTGGAACGCGACCAGGCAAAAACAACGACCCTTGAATCATAAACGCCTATCTTCATGCGATTTGGGCTGTTTTGGGCGAAACTATCGGTTGCCTGAAACACAGAAGCTGAAATCAAAACCGTAATACAAATCAACATTAATCCCTTAATTGATTTTTTCATGCTTAATTTTTTTGTGATGTTTGTTTAATAATAGTTTTTCTTACTTTTGGTTTTAAGAACCCATCTTTGTTGAAAATTTTCGGTTTCAAAAGTACTTTCACGAGTCGCTGGATACTTGAAATACTGTTGTAAAGCGTTTGTAAATGATCTACAAGGGTTTTTCTTTAATTATCACGGTTAATCAGCCAACTTTGCAGGAAAAAGATCAAATAGTTTTTGAATTGCTCAAGCAAAAGATTGTCATGGTCATGAAGCAGTCTTTTCCAGGCATCAAGACTTCCATTGAACTATGGAAGGGCCAGGAAATTGTTGATTTTCAGGAGGAATTGCGGATTAAAGTGAATGCCCAGATCAGTGAAAAGTGGTTCTATACCCATTTCAAAACAACCAATACTGTTTTGCCAAGGATCGATATCCTCAATTTTCTCAGCAAATATGTTGGATATGCCAATTGGGACGACTTTGTCCTGAAGAACCAGGCAAAGGAAACTACAAAGATGGCTATTGTCAATCCAAACAAGTTAATCTTGTTGATCCCGTTATTTTCGTTAATAGTCGTCGGCATACTGTTTGGTCTGTTTAAGATTCTCAATACACAGGATTATTGTTTTACTTTTATTGATGCGGATACCCGTGAACCCATAACCAGCAACAAGACGGAGGCCATCCTTTATTTGGACGGTGAATCCCCAGACCACCACCTGGTTGATGATCAGGGGCGCTTCAATTTCACTACTGATAAAAGCAAAATAAAGATGGTGGTGAAATCGCCTTATTATAAGGAAGATACAATAATCAGGATTGTCAGGAAGCTCAACAGGAACGAAGTTGTGATGCTCGAACCTGACGATTATGCGATGATGATCCAATATTTTTCGATGATGAAAGTGGATGATTGGGAAAAACGTCGTGGCAGGTTGAACGATATGATCGATGACGGTGCAATGATCTGTCAGGTAGTTAACGACAAAGAGGCTTCGGGAGTGGCACTTTTTAATAAGCAGGAATTTATCGACAAGCTCACTATCCCGTCGGGTAGCCTCAAGAATATAGATGTGCTTAGGACCCAATTTAAGGATGGGAAAATCATGGTGCTTAGGTTTCGAATTAAAACGGAAAAAAAATGAAGCGGTTCCATTATATATTCATCTTTGCCTTTCTGTACATCCTCCTGTGCTCAAAAAGCTGTAACCAGGCGGAACAGTCCGAAGCTGCGCGTGAAAAAAGAGGAGTGGAATCTTCAATAAAGGACATCACTTCACATTTCACAGCCGATACCCTTTCACAGGAAACGTTAAATGGTTTTGAGGAAACCGCCAGAATAAAAGTTGCCGATCTCTTTGATTACCTTAACATCTTGTCTGATCATAATACAGCATCAGGATTTAGGACACAGGTCATTAAAACAATCCCTGGTCTTTTCATTTCAAGTGATTGTACTTTAGCTTTTAATCACTTCAATGGAAACAAAAAAGAGACTGCCAGAATAAACAATCTGGTTGATTCAACCTCACTCGTTACTGATCGCTTAATAGGGTTAAGGCCTGATTCATTGTGGATTATAAATAATTTGCAAGCCGTTGACGATTCCACTTATTCTGGTCAGCTAGGATTTTTATTTCACCCTGTTGTTCAGGACTCAAATGGTGAAAAAAACAAATTAATCAATGGATCGATTGAATATAAGGTACTTAAACGTGAAAAGGCGTTTGGGGGCGGATCATTGAAGGTCTGGAATGTATTTTTAGGCAATGCCGACTTCTGGCAGGTAAAAAGTATGAATAAGTAAGAGGTGTAAACACCCTTCATAAATAAAGGAGCCGGATAAAAATCAATTTATCCGGCTCTTTTATTTTTCATCTTATAACTTATTAATGATGTGCAGTTGGATATGGAACACCGTCGGGATCGATCAATACATTCCCGTTGTGGACGATATTCCCACTAATAATTATTGACAAATTTCACACCGACAGAGAATATATTTGCTTTTAATCCATCGTTTCTGTCGTAATAGCTATATTTTAAGTTGAAGTTCTTAAGTCCCAATGAACCAATATGAAACGAATTGGTAATGCTCGTATAATTCAGTGCCATGCTGTATTGCATGCTTGTGAATTTCGAGAGGTCATAATCGGAGGTATAGTACTTCTCGGTTGACAAATGGGTTTCAAAAGGGCCAAAATAATCGGCCTGGCTTTGATCGTACCACCGGACCGAAGGGGTAACCGAAAACAATTGGTTTAATTTGACCGGAAGGTCCAGGTTTACAGTATTCGCCTTTAGCCCCCAATTGTCGATGTAATACCGGTAATAACTCCTTAATACAAACATTTCATTGATGTAATAATTCATCCTGACCCCAATGGGCAATTTATAACGTGAGGTGGGCAATCTCTCTATGTCGTCGGCCAATTGATAGACATGTTCATTGAGGGGCGAGGTATAAATTGAAATATCGGAGGCCGACCCAATGTAATAGTTCGGTTTGTCGGCAAAATACATGCGCTGATAAGGGGTCGAAAGCATCCCTTCCTGCATGACAAGGTCAAAAAACAGCGCGACCTGAAGTTTTTGGGACAAAATCTGCGAAGCAAAAAACGACAAGGTATAGGAGTTCCTCCCTTTTGAGTCCCACGGTTTAAATGCAGAAGGCATGTAGGCCGTGGTTTGGACTCCCGACTGGTTCAATATCTTGACCCCATTAAAGTATCCCTGCGATTGAAAAGTAGCAGCACCATAATCCATGTATTCCCTTAATTCGGTAGGATACAGAGGCTTCCAGGTGTCGAGATAGACTGAGCCTTTGAGTCCGATCTCCGTATTTTTTTCATTGAACAACCCTGTAAGATTTCCGCCAAAACCGTAGGAAGTGTAATCGTATTCTTTTGAATAGGAGACGTTTGATCCCACAATAAAATTCCGGCTGTCAGAACTGTGACTAATGTCGGCATGGACTGCCTTATTTTTATCCGCATGTGATGCCCCCGTCGAAGCAAGCCAAGGTGTGCCAATCGGCACATAACCTACAATTGTTTGATTGGGCGTTGGAACAACCACAGTGCCCCCGCCCCTTGAAGCTCCTGTCAGTGTTGTGACGGTATTGGTCAATGAAGCACCTTTCAGATAAACAGGTGTTGACCTGAAGGGGTTAATATTACTAGAAGATGCAGATGTATAAGCAGATATGCCGGCATCCACTGTCAGTACATCATCATCGCTTAAAGGGATACTGATCGTGATTGTTGGAGTTCCGTCAACAAGTTTTTCGGTCCCAATCCCCCCGTTTACAGGCGAATGGACACCATCCTGATTGTAAAGGCTCATGAGAAGGTCAACTTCTGCATTTTCAAGAACCTTTTTTTTATACACTTTTGTTGAATCGGTTTGCTGCCCTGTGGTAAAATCAACGAAGACAAAAAAGGCCAAAATAAATAGTATTGTATTTCTCATCCCGTATTTTTAATTACATCCGCAACCACCACCTGTTTTGCCACTGTTCGCTCCCGAGGCCCCTTCCCTGTAAACCTGGAAATTGTTTTCAAACCTTTCGTTTTGATTGGCCGACAATTTCATATCCGGATCGTTCAGATAGATCTTCTTATACTCCTTCACCGAAACACAGGAGGTAAGGAAAACAAATAAGCAAATTACTGCTAAAAATTTCTTCTTCATTATTTTATAGGATCAAATTTTATTTTATCGGATTTGTATATTTTCCCTTCTTCGTCAACAACGACATATTCAATGCCTTTTATCTGCTTGATAATGTCGATGCCAACATCCTTGCCCATCACAAATATTGCTTTTGTGAGTGCCGTGGAAAGCTCTGCATTTGGCCCGAACAGGGTCACACTTGCTATTCCATGAACAGGCCAGCCTGTCCGTGGGTCTATAATATGGGTATATCTTACCCCATTGAATTCAACGTAGTTTTCATAATTTCCAGAAGTCCCGATCGAACCCCCTTCAAAAGGAAACCATGAAAAAACTTTTTCCTTGTTAAAAGGGTTGGTGATTCCAACCACCCATGGTTTGCCGTCAGGTTGTTTTCCCCATGCAGTAATATCCCCCGAAGCACTGATTAAACCGGCTGCAACACCCATTGATTTTAACAAGGCTGCACTTTTATCGGCTGAATAACCCTTACCGATCCCCCCAAATCCAAGCCGCATCCCTTTCAACTTCAGAAAAACAGTCATCTCATTTTTATTCAGGACGATGTTCTTGTATCCAACGGTGGCAACTGCTGCCGCGACCTCTTCCTGAGTGGGCAATCTTTTCATCGAACCGTCAAACTTCCAGATCTGATTCATCCCTGCCCATGTGATATCAAATGCGCCATCGGTCAATTCCGAAATCTTTATACTCCTGACAATCAGGTCAAAAACCTCTTTGTCAACTTTTATGGGCTTAATCCCAGCAAATCGATTGACCTTGGATATTTGTGTTGTCGAGTCCCATTCGGAGATTAATTTTTCGATCCGTGTTACTTCACCTGCGGCAAGGTCAATATAATGGTTGCCATCTGCTTCATTTGCCGCAACCACGGTGATATCAAATACACATCCCATTAATTTTAACTCGCGGGTATATTTTTCCTGTGCCTGGTTCACAAAAGGCAATATTAGGATCAATAAAAACAGAAAGATCTTCAAAGCTAATTTGTTTCAAATGAGTGTAGTAACGCAATGTATTCCTTGGGTGGGATATTTTTATAACTTGTCGATCCAAGGATCTTCCCCTTCTTGTCAAGAACGACAACCAATGGAAATAGTCCTTGCTTGTTGTAGGCTTCGGCCAATTTGTCATTTTTCTCCTGCTGCTCCTTTGTCAAAGCGTTTATTTTCTTTTTAGGGAAATCGGCACGTAGCAAAACATAATGAGATGTGGAATAAGTAATAAATTCAGACGATTCCCAAATGTCTTTTTCAAGTTTCATACAGGGGATGCACCAATCGGAACCGGAGAAATTAAGGATAATATTTTTCCCCTCCTGTTCTGCTTTGGCTTTTGCCACATCGAAACTGGTTTCCCATTTTTGGGCCCAAATGCAGGTCGAAATTGTCAATAAGATGGAAGCTACAATAATTCTCTTCATATTCAGCAAATTAATAAATAAATTTCAAGACTTTGTCCACAATACCGTTATAACAGTTGTTTTACCCTACTTATAACAGGAGAATTTAATTTTAGTTTGTTAAAAAAACACATTTAAAGTTATTGTATCTTTTTTTGATCTAATTGCATTCATTACAGTACCAATGTCGGACAAAAGTCCAATTTATTTCACAAAAGCCGATACAATATGCATATTCATTAAAAAGGACTGTTTAATCAGTGGAAAGGTTGCTTTTATCAGTGGTAGGTTAAACCGTTTGATTAAGGTAAGAACAATAATTCTCAGAGGAAATTGACCAATAACCAGATCATAAGGTGTATCTTTGCGGACTATTTGGTATTAGTCAGAAATATATCTATAAAATTATGAAAATAGGCATCGCGTCCGACCATGGAGGGTTTGAATTAAAACAGTTGTTAATGGAACGTTTGGCCAAATCGGATTATACAATTGTGGATTTTGGCAATGGTGCCTACGATTCCAACGATGATTACCCCGATTATATTGTCCCTCTTGCACAGGCAGTTGCAAAAGGGGAGGTTGAAAAAGGGATCGCTGTCTGTGGCAGTGGCGTAGGTGCTACAATTGCAGCAAATAAAGTTCCCGGGGCCAGGGCTGCTTTGATTACCGACCATTTTGCAGCGCATCAAGGGGTTGAGGACGATAACATGAACGTGATCTGTTTGGGTGGCAGGATTACCGGTATTGAAACTGCAACAGAATTGGTCAATGCTTTCCTCAATGCAAAGTTCACGTTTGGCGAAAGGCACCTTCGACGTCTTGGAAAAGCTGACCCGTCATGGAACGGCAATCAGGCGAAAGGATAAAGATTTCTTAATAAGGTAATACTTCGGCTTCGCTCAGTAACCATAAGGATTGTGTGTTGGTGAATTTTCTTGGTTGCTAAGGTTTTTTAAGAATATAATTAGGTTTTAAAACCTGCAATACCAAGGCTAAAAACCTTATTTTATATCCTTCAACCCACATAAAACTATTGCCCTGTTGGAGGCACATAGCGATCCCTTAACCTTCTAAAGGTTGTAGATTTGCAGCTATATGGTAAGCATTCAGCTATGCACGTCTATATTTCAAAACAAAAGCCCCGGAGCAATTTTGCGTCCGGGGCTGCTTTTATGGAGGTAGGGTTACAATAGTGGCAGCTAAAAGTTAATTCAGTGGTTTCCAGTTGTTGGGGAGCAA
>CAIYPA010000410.1 GCA_903927965.1 uncultured Bacteroidia bacterium
GAAGACAATCGTACACCTTTTAAAAAATAAAACGGTTTTGCTTTTCTTTCTGGGCATTTTCTGCTATGTAGGTACAGAACAGGGCATTGCCAATTGGATTTCTGAATTCCTCAAAACCTATCATGGAATGCGCCCTGAAGTAGAAGGGGCACAAGCTGTTCAATGGTTCTGGGGATTAATGACCATTGGCTGTATCCTGGGTCTTGGATTACTCAAATTAATCGATAGTAAAATTGTGATAAGGATTTTTGTACTTGGAGCGATGGCAGCCCTTGCAACCGCCCTTTTCACGCCAAATCCGAAAGTGGCATTTTACTCATTCATTACCATAGGTTTTTGTGCATCCGTGATGTGGTCAATTGTTTTTTCATTGGGCATGAATTCGGTTCCCGAACATCATGGATCCTTCTCGGGAATACTTTGCTCAGGAATTATGGGTGGAGCTATCACACCCGTAATCGTAGGATCGCTTGCCGAAGTATTCAGTTTGAGGACAGGGATGTTGTTTAACTTTGTCACTTTGACTTACCTCCTTAGCCTCTCTTTTTGGGCAAAACCTTTGATCAAGAACAAGACAATATTTGATAAAAACATAACGACGAAAATTTAACATGACGAACAGAAGAAATTTCCTCATCAAAGGAGGTGTTGGCGTAGCGGCAATAGCATTAAGCAGCAACACAATTGCAGAAACTGGACTATCAACCTTATCTGTAAGTAATTATGCATCCAAGCGGCCTGAACCTGCCAAGCGGAAATTCACATCCAAGTCGGTGGAGGCGACAATTGCAAGGATAAAGGCGCAGATCAAGGACCCCAAATTGGCGTGGATATTTGAAAACTGTTACCCGAATACATTGGATACCACTGTCAATTACAAACTGTCCGACAACAAACCGGATACCTTCGTGGTAACAGGCGACATCAATGCCATGTGGTTGCGCGATTCATCGGCACAAGTCTGGCCTTACCTTTCACAGATCAAACAGGACGAACCTTTGCGCCTTCTGATTGCCGGTGTGGTCAACCGTCAGACCAAGTGTGTCAACATTGATCCTTACGCCAACTCATTTAACGAAGGGCCTACCGGAAGCGAATGGAAAACCGACCAGACAACGATGAAACCCGAACTGCACGAACGCAAATGGGAAATCGACTCGCTTTGTTATACTGTCCGTTTGGCATACAACTATTGGAAAACATGCGGCGACACTTCGGTTTTCACCCCTGAATGGAAAAAAGCCGCCGCTTTGATTGTCAAAACTTTCAAGGAACAGCAGCGCAAAAAAGACAATGGTCCCTACTCTTTCCTTAGGGTAACCGACCGTCAGTTCGATACATTGTCGAACAACGGTTTGGGAAATCCAGTCAAACCTGTGGGATTGATCGTCTCCTCCTTCCGTCCATCCGACGATTCGTCAACCTACGGATTCCTTGTCCCTGCAAACCTCTTTGCGATCATCTCCTTGAAACAATTGGCCGAAATCTCCGAAAAGGTCACAACCGATAAAACTTTTGCTGCCGAATGTTTGGCATTGGCAACCGAAGTGCAAAATGCAGTAAACCAATATGCGATCCTCAACCATCCGAAATACGGCAAAGTTTACGCGTTCGAGGTTGATGGATTTGGCAATGCCCTTTTTATGGACGATGCCAATCTTCCGAGCCTTCTCGGATTGCCCTATTTGGGAAGCGTTCCGGCAAACGATCCGGTTTACCAGAATACGCGCAAACTGATCTGGAGTCTTGACAATCCCTATTTCTTCAAAGGGAAAGCTGCAGAAGGGATTGGCGGCCCACATATTGGTTATGACATGATCTGGCCTATGAGCTTAATTATGAGGGCTATGACAAGTTCTGACGACAAAGAGATCGTTTATTGCATAAAGACTTTGAGGGACACAGATGCGGAAACAGGGTTTATGCACGAGAGTTTCCACAAGGAGGATCCCACAAAATTCACACGCAAGTGGTTTGCATGGGTGAATACATTGTTCGGGGAACTCATTGTTAAACTTGAAAAGGATGGCAAAATTAAACTATTGAACAGTATTTAGACAATATATTAATAATGAATAACTTAACTAAATACATCTCTTTTGCAGCGACACTCCCTTTTGGGATGATGGCCGAAAATAATTTTGCGCAGAAACCAAATGTCGTATTTATTTATGCCGATGACATTGGTTATGGCGACCTGAGTTGCAACGGTGCCAAAACGATCAGCACGCCAAATGTGGATGCACTTGCAAGTCAGGGAGTCCGCTTCACCAATTTCCACAGTGCCGCCGCTACCTCTACCCCATCGCGATATGCCTTATTGACAGGCGAATACGCATGGCGGAAACAGGGAACCGGTATTGCAGCCGGTAATGCCGGTTCGATTATCCGTCCCGAAAGGTTCACATTTGCCGATGTCTTCAAGAGTGCAGGTTA
>CAIYPA010000411.1 GCA_903927965.1 uncultured Bacteroidia bacterium
AACATTGGTGCAGAATCCTACTTCTTTGAGGAGGGGCAGTCTGAAAAGTATTCGAAAGCCAAATATGGGGCATTAAAAGTTGATGATAAAGGAAATACCTTGTTGATAGGACTTTACGATGAGAAGCGGGAGATCATTAAATGATGGAATTGACCAGTGAGCAATACGACATCATTAACTCGACCGGGGACATAAAAATAAATGCAGTTGCCGGCTCGGGAAAAACAACCACTGTAATCGAGTATGCCAAAGCCAGGCCGCGCGACAGCAAAATCCTCTATCTCGCATTTAACAAATCTGTCAGGTTGGAGGCTGCCAAGAAATTTTCAGATTGCGGCCTTACAAATGTGACCGTTGAAACGGCCCATTCATTGGCATATAAACATATCGTCGCGAAAGGGAATTACAAGATCCGCCCACAGGGTTACAAATCGCATGAAATTGTACCGCTTCTCGGCCTGCAAGGAAATGGGGAAAAGCACACCGAATACATTATCGCCAATCACGTCAACAAATATGTGACCTATTTCTGCAACAGCGACAAACTTAAAGTGCAAGACCTAAACTATCTGGATGTCGTTTCGGATGATGTCGCTAAAAAATTCGTTACTACTTTCTACAATTATATCCAAAATCAGTCCCGGTTGTTTCTGGGTAAAATGGATAAGGGTGAAATTGAAATTACACATGATTTTTATCTCAAAAAGTTTCAATTGTCGGATCCAAAACTCGCTTTTGATTACATCCTTTTCGACGAAGGTCAGGATGCCTCACCAGCCATGCTGGATGTTTTCCTGAAGCAAAAAGCTGTAAAAGTGATTGTTGGCGATACACATCAGCAAATATACAGTTGGCGTTATGCAGTTAATTCGCTCGAAAAAGCCGACTTTAAAACGTACCATCTCTCCACGAGTTTTCGTTTCAGTCAGGATATTGCTAACCTTGCAATGGAAATATTGAAATGGAAAAGTCATTTGAACGATTATAAACCGTTGCCCATTATCGGAAAAGGTAGCAACAAGACCGACAAAGCAAAAGCTACACTTGCCCGGACAAACCTGGGGCTCCTCCTTAAAGCCATCGAATATGTTACTGAAAAGAAAAAAGTAAAACAGATCTATTTTGAAGGAAATATCAACTCTTATACCTATGCCGACGAAGGGACTTCACTGTATGATGTCCTGAACCTTTCAAATGGAAAACACCACCTGATCAAAGACGTGCTTTTAAAGCAAATGAGAGACCTTGAAGACCTGGAGGAGTACATTACCAAAACGGAAGACGGACAATTGTCAATGATGGTGGAAATTGTAAAGGAATATGGCGATGACATACCGGCTATCATCAAAACCATTAAAGACAAGCATGTTTCAAATGAAGAAAAAGACAAGGCTGAAATGGTCTTTTCGACCGTACACCGGTGCAAAGGGATGGAATATGACTCCGTCGAAATTGTAAATGATTTTATATCAGAAGAAAAGATTTTGAAGCTGAAAATTGACCCCCAGGATCTGGTTGGGAATGCAAAATTAAGTGAGGAAATCAACCTGCTTTATGTCGCCGTTACCCGGACAAAAAATGAAATTCATATTCCGAAATCGTTGATGCCAGAAAATTTCCCTCATTCTTCCCAGATCCACCTGACGAAGAGTGAACCCACAAAAGGAAGAAAAGAAACAGAACATGATGATTCCCAAAATATACCGGCCAGTCGGTCAACTTTTAAACAATACCCGAAAGAAAAGGCTAAATTAGTCCTGAAGGTTGGGGAAAAGAACAGTGGGGCTTATCAGCCCTGGACTGAAGAACTTGACGACGAATTAACAATAATGTACTGTAAAGGTTCTGATATCAAGGAGATGGCCGAACATTTCCAACGGACAAAAGGAGCCATATGGGCGAGGATCAGAAAGTTGGAATTGGAAGATTTATATGGATAAAACAGGAACCCAGCCTAAAATTAATCCCTGTTCCAGATTTCCCAAGATGCAATCGCTTGTAAATGAAGCATTTCCAATCCATTCTTTATAGTTGCCCCATGTTTCAGTCCCTGCTTCAGAAACTCCGTCATTTCAGGATTGTAAATCAGGTCGAACATCAGGTGTGAGGGTGTGATCAATTCAAATGGAATGGCAGGGCAGGCATCGACTTTGGGGAAGGTACCGATCGGGGTTGTGTTGACAACTATTTTATAACTGGCCATAACATCTTCATCAAGATCATTATATGAGATTTCACCTTTATCTTCCGGATTGCGAGAAACCAGAATAGAATCGATCTTCAGGTTTTTCAATGCCTGTACAATGGCTTTGGAGGCTCCCCCAGTTCCAAGGACCAAAGCTTTGTGATGCTGTTGCCGGACCAATGGCCTGATAGATTCTTGAAAACCCTGTATGTCAGTATTATATCCTTGTAAAGCAATGCGATGTCCCGATCTTCGAATCCTGATTGTATTTACAGCCTGCACCTGTGCTGCTTCGTCATCAATAGAATCAAGATATTTCAATACCTCTTCCTTATAAGGAATCGTCACATTAAGTCCTTGAAGATCAGGGTGTGATCCAATAATGTGCGGCAAAAGTGAAATATTTTCGAGCTCAAAATTCAGGTATTCGGCATTTATCCCTTCTTCTGAGAATTTATCGCTAAAAAACTTCCTCGAAAAAGAGTGCGTTAATGGATAGCCAATCAATCCGAATTCGCGTTTCATTTTATCTGTCACGATTTATTATCAGGTGTAAACTGGTCGATCAGTTTTTTGATCCATCTTTTCGATTTTAGAGAAGGGAAATCAAGATAAAGGTCGGTGTGCATCGAATAATTGATTATCAATGCCCTGTTTAAATAGATTTTGGCGACTTTATCATCTCCCTTTTCTGAAAGGTATCCCGAAAGTTTGTACAGAATCTGGGCATTTTCAGGGATCAGAATTTCTGCATCCATAAGTGTATGGATAGCCATATCGATTTGGGCATAATTATAATAGAAATCGGAAAATGATGTCCAGAAATCAACATTTTTATCTTCCAATTCAATCGACCTCTTAAAAGCCACAAGTGCCTCTTCATAATGGTTCAGAGCCGAGTTAACCTTTCCAAATGCATTCCAGAAATCGGCACATTTATCATCAAGTTTAATCGCCTTTTTCAAAAAAACAAGGCTTTCTGTCAGATTTTCTTCAATCATCAGTACGATGCCTGCCCCATACCATCCGTCCGGGTTTCTTGAATCAAGACGGATTGCCTCCTTATAAAACTGATAAGATTTTGGATAATCCTCCAATTGGAAATAACATTCAGCAATATAGATATGGGCATCGGACGAAATTCTGTCAAACCTTAAATAATCCATGTAACAATCCAATGCTTCCTTATATCTTTCGGCTGTGGAAAGTGTATTTGCCTTATTAAATAGGGCCGATGCGTAATTTTCGTCAATGGCCAATGCAAAATCATAGGCTTCAATTGCTAAATCAAATTCCTCCCGCCGTGTATAAATGATCCCCAGATTGTACCAGGCTGATTCGGCAAACGGATCAATATCAAGATATTTGTTATAAAAATCAATGCTTTTGACATCTTCCCCCAACTTGTCGTAGCAATAAGCTAGATCATATAAAACACTGTCGTTTAACGGATTTTCACCAAAAGCCTTTTCGAGGAAATAGATGGCTCTGGAAAAGTCGCTGTTTTGTATGTAACTGACCCCAATATTATAAAGTAGTTCGTCCTTATCATCGTACGTGAATTTTTCGGCTTTCCGGTAATATGAATATGCCTTTTCCTGGTCACCCTGAAAGTTATAACAGTTTCCCAACATGAACATGACATCCGGATTCGCGTTTTCGATTTCAGCAAGGACATTGAGCAATTGAATCGCTTTATCAATCTTAAGCTGCCCCAAAAGAACCTGGGCCTTTTTAATCTTAACAACTGTCGAAATGGGATGTTGCGAAATGGCAATCTCACATGCCTGTAAAGCATTGGTCAACTGATTTTTGTCAATGTAATGATCAACAATGTGCTCGAAGTCGGACACGTCAAAGAAACCCATCTGTTCTTCAGACAGCATTTTCTTATAAAGTCTCACTACTCCGGAAAATTCTTTGCTTTCAGAATTCTCCTTTGCTCCTTCCCACATTCCCATATCCTTATTAATTAATAATTCTGCAAAGATAATATTTTGAACTATAAAGGTTGATGCTCTGGTCTTAAAAGATCGTTTACTGTTTTTACAGGATTGAAAGTGATAACCGGTACTTCAACAAATAAAGTGATCCAATCTGCCATTGCCCCGTTCCATAACCCAGGCAATTCCTGTGCCTTTAAGGTTTTACCCTCTTTCGATTTTGACGATATGAACCCCGTTTCAGGATCCCTGAATTTCGAAAGATCGAATTTCCCCCCTTTGAAATCCTTTACCCCACAAACCAAGTCGACAGGGTTGAAATGTGTTGAATGATGGGCAATTGTTTTCTGCTCCTCGTTATGATGGTCGATCTGGCTACTTTCAACAACCTGCAAAGAGATCGTCCCATCTGCGTTTCTTGCCCAGAAAGGCCCCCCACCCGGTTCTCCTTCATTTTTCACCATACCACACACCCTGATTGGCCGGTTAAGTTTATTGAAAAGATAATGAATAAGAGTCGATTTACTCTCATAATATTGATTATCTGCCGGTTCTGTACAAAGATCCTTTTCCAGAAACGAAGTTATCTCAGCAATTAGTTGGTCTGAAATAGGATCCGATTGACTTTCAAGTGTTTTCAGGTAACCAAATATTCTTTCCTGATACTCCGTTAAAATATTGGCCAGGGCCATTTTATACCTGACAGTCTCTTTTTTTAACCTGTCTGGAACCACATTGTCTATGTTCTTGATAAAAAGGATATCTCCATTCAGTTCGTTGAGGTTATCAAGTAACGCACCATGACCCGCAGGCCTGAAGAATAAACTCCCATCAGACAGCCTGAATGGCTCATTTTCAGGATCAACAGCGATCGTATCTGTTGAAGGTTTCTGTTCAGAAAAAGTGATATCATATTTAACACCATACTTAGGCTCAAAATGTTGAGCGGCCTGTGAAGTTTTTTTAATAAAAAACCCGAGGTGTTCTGGCGATACAGTAAAATGAAGCTTAACATTTCCACGATTATCTGCACCGTAGAGAGCACCTTCTACCATATGTTCTTCAACGGATGTCCTTACACCATCGCTATACAAGTGAAAATCGATCAATCCTTTAGGAAGGAATCCATAGTTCAATCCCTTGTCGGATAGTACATGGTCAATAATATCGCAATATTTCAAACGGCCATTCAACTCCGTTGATCCACCAAGGGAGACAGCAAGTTCTTCGTAGAAAGCAAATTTTGAGAGGTGATTGAAAAAGACCATAGCTCCCTTATGATGATGTTCGGCCAGTATCTCAGCTGCTACATCATCATTTTCAGCAGCTTCGGCAAATGAAAACAGTGCCTGGAACATCCTGCTGGCTGCACCTGATGCAGGAACAAATTTAACCGGTTGTAAACCATCTTTGACTTTTTGGACGTATTGCCTTACAGCCTCTGTCACTTGTCCTTCATCAAAGCGGATGATTCCATCCCCAATTGTCGCTGGCCTGATCACCTTCAAAAAAGGAAACCCTTTACGAAAATGGGTGATCTGTTTTTCAATCTCTGAAAGGTCGCTGCCCCTCTTTTCAATTTGTTCAATATCTGCGCTTGTAAACATCTTTTTGGATTTTCTTTTCGGGTTAAAGATAAGAAATTGTTGAAAAAATTGCACCTCCTCTAAATTTTTAGACGACTATTTTAATTAAATTAAGATTTCCCAAAATTGAGGTGAACGGAAGGAAATTCAATGGTTACTTTAAATAAAGGTTGGAGTCGCCGTAACTTAAAAACCGGTAATTCCCTTTAAGTGCGTGGTCATAAATCAGTCTCCATTCATCGCCTCCAAGAAATGCCGCAATCAGCAACAAAAGGGTACTTTGTGGTTGGTGAAAATTGGTAATCATTCCATTGACAACATGAAACCGATAACCTGGAACAATTATGATCTGGGTTGAACTGCTTAATTCGGGAAGGTGATGCTCATTCATATAGTCCCCCAATGCTTTAAACGATTCATGGTTTGAACAGGCCATCAGATTCTCATTATATGGATCCCACTGATTGACAATAAGTTCTGCAAAGTCAATTTTTGGATTGTTAACTATTTTTTGACCAATAAAAAAGAGGCTTTCAAGTGTCCGGACCGAGGTAGTCCCAACTGCAATAATATACCCTTCAAAACTGGCAAGGACTTCAATAAAATTTCGTGAAACGATGAAATGCTCGGTATGCATTTCGTGGGCTCCGATTGTTTCCGATTTTACAGGTTGAAAAGTGCCCGCTCCCACATGAAGGGTCACCTCTTCGCATCTGATATTCCTTCTCATTAATCCGGTGAAAACCTCTGATGTAAAATGAAGTCCGGCAGTTGGAGCTGCAACAGAACCCTTAATCTTGGAATATACAGTTTGATAACTTGTTAAATCTAATTCTTCCGATTCCCTGTTGAGGTAAGGCGGAATCGGGATGTTTCCAGTGGCCTCCAAAAGATCAGCAAAGGTATAATCGGGATTGTCCCAACTGAAAAGTATTTCAAAACTTCCTTTCAACTCCCTGATTTTCTCTGCCGTAAATCTGATTTGTTTCCCTCTGATTTCTAAGGATTGGACCAGTACCTCATCTTTCCATTTTTTCAGGTTTCCCACTATACATTTCCAACTGCATTTTTCTGTCTGGGAAAAGGATTGGACATATTCAGGCGGATTTAAAGGTTCAAGACAAAATATTTCGATTTTGGCACCTGTCTTTTTTCTGAAAAACAACCTGGCCCTGATCACCCTTGTATTGTTGAAAACAAGCAACGATCTTTCAGGAAGTTGTTCAGGAAGTTCACAAAAACGTTTGTCTGAAATTTTGCCTGAATTCCAAACCAATAACCTTGACTGATCTCGCTCCGGAAGAGGATATGTTGCTATTTGCCCATCTGGAAGATGATAAGAAAAATCCTGAATTGAAATATCCTTTACATGGAACATGTGACACAATTAGAACTGATAACTGATTCCTGCATATCCGCCCAGGTTATCTTTGAATCTTTTGCCATAATCACCTGAAATCCCTACATTTACCGAAAAAGGCAATTGCTTTCCATTGTAAATAAATTCACCAAGAAAGGAAAACTCATCAAGTGGTACCGGATAGACTCCTCCCCTTGTTGGGTAGGCATTGTCGTAAGTACCAAAATTCCGTGAATAGGTGAGCATTGTTTTCCAATATACTTCTTTACTCAAAGAACCCTTTAACCCAATGTGGTGCATCCACATTCTTGTACTTTCGAACCCGGAAGCAACACCGTTAGTCCCGATTATTGGAATAAAAAGTGGTGTCCCAATCATCCGGTTATAATAGCTATAGGAGCGATATACAAAATGGTCAAAGTAGTTGTCCTTTCCCCTGCCATACCAATGGTTAGGATCTTCAGGGGTTGGATCTGACACCATATGTAACGAACCACTTTGATTCTTGGTGTACATAAATTCATAAACAAAATCAGTAACCAATGCAGAATGGTCCTTTTTTGAATAATGCAAGCCATACAAACCATCACACCAATTCTGCATTTCGATTCCAGATTGATCTTCGAATAAATGGTTCCAGTAAAAGGTCAAACTTGATTTTGCCCAGGCTTTTTTTATTTCAATCGAATAGTTACCCAATTGATTTCCAGCCTTATTTGTCTGATCATCGACATAAGCCCCTGATCCTGCTCTTAGATTCAAAACGTAATTCAAATACTGGTTCATCCCGGGCATTGGGCCAAGTTCAGGAGAGGTACCTCCCCATTCTACAAAATGTTCCAAACTAGCTGTTATTGTCAATTTATCCCCTAAAATTGCCCTTCCATACAATGCCTTGTGGTGGAGATGCGCATCAGAAACATAGGCATGGCCTGAAAAAAATTTCTCCTCGTAAATACCTTTGACAGAAAACCATTTTTTCCAAAAAAGAAAGGGAATGAACCCATTGGAAGAAAATGATATTCCGGGAAGTGGCCTGGCATTGTTTGACCTATCAATATTTCCGTTTGTAGATGATAAGCCACCATATAAAATTGGATCCGCTTTTGCTCCTACTATAATATTCAGCCACTTGTAACGTGCCCCAACCCAATATTCATTTGCCTGGAAATCCGATTTCCCTCCATATCCATAAACAAGATTGGCTCCCCAGGTATAATCCCATTTATTTTTGGAACCATCAACAAGAAATCTGGTAAAACCAGCCTGAAGCAATTGATAATTTTTGCTTTCCATGGTAAATACCCCATTGTGGTTGGAAGTTATCCAGAAAGGAAGTTCCGTACCTGTGGAAGCAAAAGAGTTCAACGACACTTTAAGATCAGTCTTCCCATTGTTATCTTGGGCAAAGAGTCCAGGGAGGATTAAAAAGGAGAGAAATAGAAGCTTAATTTTTTGCATATCCAAATTTAAAAAAAATCGCAGGCCTGTAAGCCGGGTTCTGTTTTTCATTCTATCATTTATCTGGGACTGCTGTCACCAACAGCCTCGAGCAGCCTACCCCTTACAACTTCCTGCCGCGAAAAGCAGCAAGAACCAGGGCGGATAGCCCTGTGTTCCGAAAAACCCGTAATATATTTGGCCTTACAATCCATGAGGCATACGGCTAATGATGTTACCACCACTACCGGTGGGCTCTTACCCCACCTTTTCACCCTTATTCCGGTTTTCACCGGAACGGTTATTCTCTGTTATACTACTGTGGGCTTACGTCCACCTTTCTGTTAAAAAGCATGGTATCCTGTATTGCCCGGACTTTCCTCCCCGGATAAACCGGAGCGATAGAACAGCCTGCGAAGCCACAAATTTATTAATTATTAACAGATTTATTTCTATGGAAGGATAAAAACACCTGCAAATTATATTTTTCCCTTTCATATTTTGTAGATTTCCTTACCTTTGAAGGTTTAATTGACACGTGTGGAACAAAAATTTATTATTGCTGTCTCTGAACATCGTTCGTTTGGTTTTCTGATTTTGCCTTTTCTTGCAGAGGCGATTCCGGATCGGAATTATTTTTCGGTAGTTCAGCGACTTCGAATCCACGATTTATCAGAAAGTAATTTCTCCTTCACCCCTTTACAGATACAATTGGTAAAGTTGACTGAAAAGTATTCCGATGACCTACTGGCCAAGAAATTCTACAAAAAAGGGACTTTAAATGATTTCTACAAAAATGTCAAAACAGAGGAACTTGGTCTAAAGCTGAACCCCTATATTGACGAGATCATGATCAAATGCCTCGATTTATTAAAATCTGGAGAAATTCCAGTTTATTTCAAACGGGCAAAATATACGAACCTTTATGATGAAGACCTTATAACATTGTGTTACGAAGATACAAGTACTGTTTTTAACTTTCACCGGCTTGAAAATGAAACCCGTTATTTTCTCACCATCAGGAATGGAGACCAACAACTTTCACTGTTGCACCGGAACATCATACTTTTAGTTAATGAACCTTGCCGCATCTTATACCAGAACAAACTTTACTTTTTTAATGATATTTCAGGCTCAAAACTTCAACCATTTTTCGATAAGGAATACATTAGCATCCCGAAAAAGGTAGAAGAAAAATACTTTGGTTCATTTATATTAAATGCAGTTAAAAGTCAGGAAGTTTACTATTCCGGTTTTGAAATTATCGATCTTGCCGCAAATAAGGAAGCCATTCTCTCGGTTGAAAATGACTTGGCAGGATATCCTGTTTTTGTACCTGTTTTCAAATACAACGATAAATCAATCGGTGCTGGGGAGGATGGCAAGAAAGTCGCTTCTTTTGAAGTAAATGGCGGAAACTTTGTTTTTCAACGCTTTGAAAAGGACCAAAAGTGGGAGAAGGCACTACTCGTAAGACTGCGTGAACTGGAGCTTGAAGGTGAAAATCATGCGTTGCATTTGATCGGTTATAACGTTGAGAACAGGGACAATGCTTTATATAGGGCGGTCGCATGGCTCGCTAAAAATAGCGACAAATTAAAAGAGATTGGATTTGTTATTAACCAGGAGAGGCTCGATCACACCTATTTTATTGGATTACAGTCGTTGGAATTAAAAATCAATCAAACAATCGACTGGTTTGATTTATATGCCACGGTAAAGTTTGGTCAGTTTTCATTTCCATTTATCCGGTTGCGAAAAAATATCCTCAATCAGATCAGGGAATTTAAATTACCTGATGGTGAAATTGCGATCCTTCCTGAGGAATGGTTTTCGAAATACAGGAATATTTTCCTATTTGGTAAAATCGGGGAACATTCCATCAGGGTTCAAAATTTCCATTTTACTTTGATTTCTGAGATCTCCGACGACTTTAACTCCAGAATGAAGGATCGGCTCGATTCGCTAACGGGTAAAAAAATCGAAAATCAAGATTTGCCCAAGGGATTGTGTGCGGAACTCCGCAATTACCAAAAAGAAGGTTTTAGCTGGCTCGACCATCTTTATACCCATCGGATGGGTGGATGCCTGGCAGATGATATGGGATTGGGAAAAACGATCCAGACCCTGACTTTGCTGCTTAAATACAAACGAAAAGACAAGGATTATCCTGTATTTCGTCATAAGGATTCCGGCCAGCTTTCATTATTTGTATCAGAAGAACCTGAAGCTGAACCAAGGCAACCCGCTTCGTTGATTGTCTTACCTGTCTCCCTGGTACACAATTGGGAAAGGGAAATCCAGAAGTTTACGCCATCTCTCAGGGTTTATGTTTATTCCGGAGCCTCCCGTCGCGGGAAAAATGCTTTCGAAGAAGTGGTTGCCAATTATGATATTATACTAACCACTTATGGTACAGTTAGAAGCGACGCTGAAGAACTTTCACAATACAATTTCTTTTTCCTAATCCTCGATGAAAGCCAAAATATTAAGAATGCTGAATCCAAAACCTATCAAACTGTTACTTCCATCCAATCCCAACATCGCATCGTTTTGACCGGAACTCCTATTGAGAATTCATTGTCAGATCTTTGGGCACAGATGAATTTCCTTAATCGGGGACTTTTGGGAAGCAGGAATTATTTCAAACAGGAATACCTGATCCCGATCGAACGCGATAAAGCTCCTGATGCAATAGCAAACCTTCAAAAATTAATCCATCCATTTATTCTGAGGCGTACAAAGGAGGAGGTTGCCAAAGACCTGCCTTCATTATTGGAGGAAACCATCCTTGTTGAAATGACTCCGGAACAGGCCGAATATTATGAAACCGAGAAATCGGCAGCAAGAAACCTGTTGCTCAATAATTTCAGGGATGTTGGTTTCAAGAAATCAACGTTCTATATCCTGCAGGTCCTGACACAGCTAAGACAAATTGCAATTCATCCAAAACTGCTGAATCCGGAGCTGACTTTGGAGTCGGGGAAATTCAATGATATTATGACCATGTTGAGTATTCTTGTGGCTGAAAATCATAAAATCCTCGTTTTCTCCTCATTTGTCAAACATCTTAGGTTATTGGCGTCTGAATTTGGAAATGAGGGATGGCAATATAGTATGTTGATCGGGCAAACAATCGACAGGAAACAAGTGATCGATGAATTTCAGGAAAACCCTGAAAAGAAAATATTCCTGATCTCCCTAAAAGCTGGTGGGACGGGGTTGAACCTTACTGCTGCTGATTACATTTTTATTACCGATCCCTGGTGGAATCCGGCGGCAGAGACTCAGGCCATCAGCCGGGCGCACAGGATCGGTCAGGATAAGAAAGTATTTGTTTACAGGTTTATTTCCGAGAACTCGATTGAGGAGAAAATCCAAAGGTTGCAGGCGAAGAAAGCAAAGTTGGCCAACGAATTTGTAAACTCAAATGATCCATTCAGGGACATTACAAAAGAGGATGTTCTTGGGTTGTTTGAATAAAATTGAAAAGGATGAAACCGGGCGGCTTCATCCTTTTACTAAAACTAACCAAACTAACTAACCTAACTAAACCTAAACTTATGAAAAAAAATGTACTGCAAAGATATCCGCTCTAAGATACCCCACCAAATATTTCGTGTTAACAAAACGTAAAATCTTAAAAAAAGAACCGGACACCAAAATGGATTGATGTCCGGTCCTTGTGGTGCCACCTGGAATTGAACCAGGGACACACGGATTTTCAGTCCGTTGCTCTACCGACTGAGCTATGGCACCTTCTTTTCTAACGCGGTGCAAAAGTAATTAAAGTTTAATAACCACCAAATGTTTTCAAAAAAAATCAATGCACAGGCTGATTTTTTTTGAAAGGTATGAATCGTTATTTTAATACTTTTGCAACCTGTTCAAAACAAATTAATGGAATATTTTTCTGCTCAGTTAACCAATGGGATAAGGCTTGTACATCAATATGTTGACTCACCGGTTGCCCATTGTGGGATTATCATCAATACGGGTTCACGCGATGAAGCACCGCAGGAACAAGGGATGGCGCATTTTATCGAACACACCATATTCAAGGGAACTTCAAATCGGAAATCTTTTCATATTTTAAGCCGCCTCGAAGATGTTGGGGGTGAAATGAACGCCTATACCACAAAAGAAGAGACCGCCATTCACGCCTCCTTTTTGGCAGAATATTATCCCCGTACCATTGAATTGTTCAGTGATATCCTGATCAACAGCACTTTCCCTGAAAATGAATTAAAGAAAGAGAAGGAGGTAATCATTGACGAGATCAACTCATATAACGATTCCCCTTCGGAGCTGATCTATGATGAGTTTGAAGAACTGATCTTCGAAGGCCATCCCATTGGACGGAATATCCTTGGAACCCCCGAAAATGTACGCGAATTTACTCGTGACGATATCAAACGGTTTATCTCCCTAAATTACAATACAGATCAGATGGTGATCTGTTCGGTTGGGAACATTACCGGTAAGCGGTTTCACCATCTTGCCGAGAAATATTTCAGTTCACTTCTTTCCAATCCCCGTACCTTCCAACGTCCCAAATTCAACGGATACATCGCCAAAATCAAATCTGTTGAAAAAGAGACCTTTCAGGCACATTGTTTGATCGGTGGACCAGCTTATGACGTCCTGAATCCCAACCGTATAGGCTTGGTATTGTTAAATAGTGTTTTAGGTGGCCAATCCGGCAATTCGAGGCTGAACTTGTCATTACGCGAAAGAAACGGGATTGCCTACAATCTTGAATCAAGCTATACGGCTTATTCTGATACTGGAAACATTACTATTTATTTTGGGACCGACAAGGATAACCTGGACAAAGCGATTTCATTGATAAAGCGTGAGATTAAAACCCTGCAGGAAAAATTATTGGGAAATATCCAGATCAGCAAGGCAAAAAAACAGTTGGTTGGACAGTTGGCCATGTCGCAGGAAAACCATGAGGACCTGATGCTGACACTGGGGAAAAGCTTCTTAATTTACAACAGAATGGAAGGGCTTGAAACCATCTATAAAAAGATCAATGCGATAACCCCTGAAGAAATTCGTTCGATTGCCAATGAAGTGCTTGATTTTGACCAGTTGTCGATACTAATTTACAAATAAAGTGATAAAGGCCGACAAAATATTGGACCAATACGTGATAGACCATATTGAGGATGAAGATCCGCTATTGGTCAGGCTCTATCGCAAAACCTATGTCAGGATGGTGAACGGAAGGATGTGCTCAGGCCATTTGCAGGGTTCCCTGCTGACTTTATTGAGCAAACTCATCCGGCCAACCAGGATCCTTGAAATCGGGACTTATACCGGCTATTCTGCCTTATGTCTAGCTAAAGGATTATCAGACAATGGGTTACTATACACCATTGAAATTAATGAAGAGTTCAAACAATTTGCTGCTGAGTTTTTTGAAGAAGCAGGTATGTCCGATAAAATCATTCATCACATAGGCGATGCGGAGGATATTGTCCCGCAACTGGACGAAATGTTTGACCTTGTCTTTATCGATGCCGACAAACGGAAATATTTAACCCACTACAACCTTGTATTTCCCAAAGTAAAAATTGGCGGTATAATCATTGCAGACAACACTTTATGGGCCGGTAAAATTGTAGAAAAAGTTGTCCGGACTGATGAACAAACAAAAGGGGTGATACAATTCAACGATTTTGTCAAAGCCGATCCACGTGTCGAAACGTTTATGATCCCCATTCGCGATGGGATGACTGTTCTTCGGAAGATTTCTGATTAGATTCCTACTTTACTATTCCTTTTTTTGCCTGATTTTTCGTATCTTTCATTTACCTAAATAAAGAGAGATATGAAAGAGGAATTTCTCCATTTTATCTGGAAGCACCAGCTTTTTCAGAAAGATTCCCTGCTCACCGAAGATGGGGAACCGTTACAGATTCTTAATCCAGGGCGGCACAACTCACATGCAGGTCCCGATTTTTTTGATGCCCGTATCAGGATTGGGGAGACCTTATGGGCAGGGAATATCGAAATCCATTTAAAGGCATCTGATTGGAACAAACATGGCCACCAAAACGACCCTGTTTACCGTAACACGATCCTTCATGTGGTAGCAGCACCCGACATTCAGGTTTATACAGACTTAGGCTCTGCAATTCCAGAAGTGGTGATCAAATGGCCCGAATGGATCGAACGCAATTATGAGCTGCTGATTATCAGTCACGATTGGATAAGCTGTGCTTCAAAATTATATCAGGTGGACCCTTTCAGAATCAAATTTTTCCTGAATGGCATTGTCGTCGAACGGTTAATGCGCAAAATAGAAACCATCCAGGTTTTACTTGCTGATACCAAACAAGACTGGGGTGAGACCTTTTATTGCATGTTGGCCCGGAATTTTGGCTTGCGGGAGAACACCCTGCCTTTTGAGATGGTTGCCAGGTCATTGCCCCAGTCTGTACTTGCCCACCATCACGATTCGCTGTTTCAGATTGAGGCACTCCTGTTCGGACAGGCAGGTTTACTTGGTGATGAACTGTTTGGCGATGATTACTACATTGAATTGAGAAATGAATATTACTTCCTGGCAGGCAAATATGGTTTGAAACCCGTTGAAGGCCATTTGTGGAAGTTTATGAGGATGCATCCTGGGAATTTCCCCACCCTCAGGCTAGCACAGTTTGCCGCTCTTGTGCATCATTCCCGTGGTTTGTTTAGTGCTGTAATGGAGGCCAATAATCTCGACGACCTAAAAAAACTATTCATGCTTTCGGCTTCAAGCTATTGGGACACCCATTATAGTTTCAACAAACCATCGGTCAATCAAAAAAAAGTTTTTGGCAACCAGATTTTTAACCTAATTTTGATAAATGTTGTTGTTCCCTTCTATTTTCTTTTTGGAGATAACCAAAATAAACTAATTTTGAAGGATAGGGCATTGGAGATACTTGAACAGCTTCCGGCCGAAAACAATGGTGCCATCGCACGTTGGGCAAAAGCTGGGATAACCGCAACTAATGCGCTGGAATCGCAGGGATTACTGCAATTGCAACGTAACTATTGCGAGCAGAAAAGATGTCTCGACTGCACAATTGGCCATAAAATTATAACGCATGAACTGGTTTGAACAACAGACATTCTCTACTTTCAGAATTGCGATTACTTTGGTAATCTCTTTGTTTGTTGGCGGATTGCTCGGTTTTCATTTCATCGAAGGGTACAATTTTGTTGACTCGTTGTACATGACCGTACTATCCGTGTCAACAGTGGGTTTTGAGGTTGTTAGGCCACTTTCTCCCCAGGGGAAGTTATTTGTTTCGTTTTTAATACTCTTTAGTCTTGGAAGTTTTACCTTTGTGGGATCGAGCGTGGTAAGGTTTTTTTTGGATGGGGAATTTGTAAAAAACTTAAAAAATAAAAGGTTGAGCAAGAGGATTGAAAGGTTAACTGATCATGTGATCATTTGCGGTTATGGAAGGAATGGCGAACAAGCCGCTCTTGAACTGACCGATAATAACCAACCGTTTGTGATCATCGAACGGAGGGAGAATGTAATTGTCAGAATCCAGGAGGATCCCAACCTTCTGTATATTCAGGGCGATGCCACGAATGAAGATGTTCTGCGGACTGCTGGTATCGACCATGCCCGCGCACTGATCGCTACTACCCCCAATGACGCCGATAATATGTTTGTGGTGATGACTGCCCGTAGCATGAACGCCAACCTCACCATTGTAAGCCGTGCTTCCGAGATTGGTTCCGACTCCAAGTTAAGAAGGGCTGGTGCCACCAATGTGATCATGCCCGAAAGGATGGGTGGTCAGCGTATGGCCCGCTTGGTAACGCAACCCGATGTCGTGGAGTTTATGGAGTACATCCTTTTACAACGTAACCGCGATGTGAGCCTTCACGAAGTACATTGCCGCAAAATGTCCGAAACCAATCTTGGAAAAACGATTGGCGAACTGAAAATGGGAAGTGTCACCGGTACAACCATTATTGGCCTGAAAAATGGGGATGGCAAATATGTTTTCAATCCCGGGGTTGATTACCCATTAAGCCCTAAAGATCAATTGTTTGTTCTTGGTTCTCCGGAACAGGTGAAGAGTTTAAATAGTTATCTGGAGGGGAAAGTGTAAGCTTATTGAATACCTATGTTATTAAAATTCTGTTAATGAATACATTTCGTTTCTCTTATTTGTTTTATCTTATCGCAAAGTAAAGCTGTAAATAATCTGGCTCCCTTATCATTTAAGTGATCATTATCCCGAAATAAAGTTGAATCGTTTAAAAATATTGGAGAATTGTAGAATTCCTTTATTAGTGGAACATCATATTTGCCACAGATTTCAATCAGATTCTTATAACCAAAATTTTCACTGTTATTGATATTTTCAAATTTTGGTATAATAATTAAGATCAACTCAACATCTGTGGCTTTACATTTTTTTATAATTTCTATAAATGAATCCACAATTTCTGAATCTATTCCACAATCCTCCGAACCGCTTTTTAAAGTGGGATATTTATATCCACTATTACTTAATGCTACATATCCCCTATCGGTCTCTGTTTTAGAGAATATATTGCTAATTAAATTAAGTATGCGCGAATTGTACCGATAAAGATTGGACACCATCTTTAAATTCTCATATTTGCTTTTTTTATTTATAACTTTTTTGCAATAGTCATTTGTATCATAGAATGGATTTAATACTGACAAACTATTCATATCCCTTTTAGTCGGGGTATTTAAGTCACAAGAATAAATACTCCATATAATCACTTTAGGCTTTTTCCTTTCTATGACAGTATTTATCATACAATATTGATAATAAAATGGTTTAGCGTCATTGCTGCAGTTGAATACAGATATTCCCAATTTATTTTTCATCAAACTAGGAATAAGGCCTCCATGCGCTTCAGAAGCACCAAATATCATAATATCGCCCTCAGCTCTGCACATCGTAAACTCGGCTATCATACCTTGCGGATTGTTGTTCAGTGCTTTTGTTTCCAAATAGCGAAACAAATACCCTGCAGTAAAATCCAACAGGATGATAAGTGAAATGAAAGCTAATATTTTTGTTGCTAATTGATTTAAGTGGTTCATAACTGAAGTTTAGAATTGGAAATAGATAAATTGTCCTGAATCGAATACGCCCATTGTCAATATTAGAATAAGGATAAATGCATAGGAAAGATGTCGTATAATTATATTTTTGTTTTCAAAAAGAAGAAATCTATTTGGGTAGTATTCATCCAGAAAGTCTTTTATAAGCAATAGGGTCAATGAAAATAATCCAAGTGAAGAGGGCATTAATTTTAACCATTCAATTTTCCCAAGCACATTTAAAATTTTTCCAATCACATAAAATGCGTCCCCAATACTTCCACACCTGCCAAAAATCTGGGAGAAAGAGAACAAAATAAAAACCCAAACGCAACTGATTAGAATATACCAGGGGTTTTTATTTAGGCAAAATTTTTGTTTAAACTCCGATCTTTTTTTCAGTGTAACAACCTCTATACTTAAATAAATACCTTGCAAAAGCCCCCAAACAAAAAACGTCAATTCTGCACCATGCCAAATTCCACTTATTATAAATGTCAGTATCAGTGCAGTTACAATACCGCTCATTTTCCACCTTCGCAATCCGAATGAAAGTGGCGTATAAATATAATTGGTCAACCACTTTATTAGGGACATGTGCCATCTACGCCAAAACTCTGACATTGATGTTGCAAAAAAGGGTCGTTTAAAGTTGGGCACTACGATTATTCCCAAACAGCGGGCAACACCTATGGCAATCAACGAATAACCGCCTAAATCGGCATACAACTGAAATGGAAATAATACTGAGGCAAAAAGTAGTGTTGTTCCATTGTATGTATGAATGTTGTTAAAAATAAGATCAACATATAGCCCTAAACGATCAGCTATACAGAGTTTTAAAAAATAACCCCACAGCACCATTTTCGCACCAGCAACCAGATCAGAATAGGTGGTTTGTTGCAATTTTCTAAATTGCGGTATTAGATTGCCTGCACGTTCTATTGGACCCGAAAGAATAATAGGGAAAAAAGCAAGAAACAATGCAACTATACCAATATTGCTTTCAGATTCGACATCCTCATTATATACATCGATCAAATAACCAATAGCCATAAAGGTATAAAAGGATATCCCGACAGGAAGGATATAAGAACTGGTTGGTAGGGAGACATGAAGGCCACAACGAAACAATAAAGTCGTAATAACAAGGTTGACAAAACTAAAAAACTTAAAAAATATCAATGGTGAGATAATCACAATAATACCCAAAACCAACACTCGGTGTTTTCCAATTGCAGATTTTGAATTAGCTATTATCCTGGTAAACAAATATGTACACCCAGTCACTAAGGCTAAAAGAATCGCAAAGACCGGCATTAGATCAATATAAAAAAAATAGCTGGCAAACAATAAAAACCAAACTCTTACGCGCTGGGGAATCAGATTAAATAAAACAACAACAATAGTGAAAAAAAACAGAAAATTTAACGAGGTGAAAGTCATAAAGGATGGATATCTAATTTACTTTCGATTAAAGTGATCATGTCCCCAACCTGTTTCATTTTGTTCAGGTCTTTTAATTTGAATTTAAAACCAAATTGATTTTCTATATTGGTTATCAACAGCATATGTGTTAATGAATCCCAGTTTTCAACATCATTTGCTGTCAAATCGTCTCTTAAATCCAATGTAGGTTGTCCAAATGTACCCCTAAAGATTAATGTGAGTGTTTGGATAATTTCTTTTTTTTGCATAATCATGGTGTTTAATATTTATTATTTGTTGTTAATTTTCTTGTCAGAATAAATTACTGTTGATCAGACGATTCAATATAATTCATTGTCACGCGACTTCATTAATTGTAGATTCTCCTTTTAGTGAAGCAATTAATTTCTTCTTGTCAATTTTTCCATTGTTATTAAGTGGAAATTGTGACACAAAACAAATTTGTCGTGGAACCATATACCCTTGTAACAATTGACGCAGCTTAGTATCTAAAGAGTTCGTGTCAATAGGTCCGCTTTCAATAAACAATACGATCTCCATATTCCCAATGCAGTTTTCTATTGCTGTTACGTAAACATTGAGGCCATTTAACAATTTTCTGGCATAATATTCAATCTCCCCCAATTCTACACGATAACCATAAATTTGTACCTGAGAATCAATTCTACCCACAAACATTATATCACCCTCTTCATCAACAAAACAAATATCTCCGGTTTTATAATATCTTATGCCCTTCTTTGAAAAAAAAGAAGTTGCATTTTTCTCATCATCATTCAGATATCCCTGGGTTAATTGACCTCCAGAAAGACATAATTCTCCATGTACCCCAAGAGGTACTTCATTGTTTTCCGAATCAGCAATCAATATTTTTGTCTGAATAAAGGGCTTTCCGATATGGAAAATACCATTGTAGGCCTTGTTCACCGAAATGTCCGATCTATTGTACCTGGCAAATATACAATAGATGGTAAATTCTGTTGGGCCATAAATATTATCAATTATCGCATTTGGAATACACTTTGCCCATTCATTTAATAAATCCAACGATAACCCTTCACCACCTAAAGCACAATAATTTAAGGCCGGAAGGTAAATTTCATTAAAATAGGGGCGTAAATATCTGATTGTTGAAGGCGCAATAAATGCGGTTGTTAATTGGTGATTCTCCAACAAGCCATAAATGTAGCTATAGACGATCTGATCGTGAGGAACAGTGTAAATGCTCGCACCAAACAATAATGGATATAAATATGAAAGAACGGAACCATCAAAATTCAAATTATTGCATTGTAAGCATTTATCCTCAAAGGTTAATTCATAGGCTTCATTAACCATCGATTCAATAAATATTAGCAGGTTTTTACGTGATGTTGGAACTGCTTTGGGTATTCCTGTACTACCTGAAGTAAATAAGATATATACTAAATCATCCTCAGAACCCCTGTTCTCATATTCTAAATCGATTTTACTAAAGACCAATTGATTGGTTGGCACAATCAAATTTTCCGGATAAACGGATAAATGGGAAGAATCTAAAATAATGGTGACAGAAAACTGATTGATCATTTGCAAACACCGGTCAATTGGTTCCATTGGACTTAAAGGCACATAATACTTGTTTTCAAGCCATAATGCAAAAAATGAAGCATAAGTCTCCAGATCATCATTGCCTACTACACCAATACGCGTCACATCCTTACCAATTTTTTTTACTTCCTGGCGTATTTTTGAAATGGTTTTCCCAAAATCAGCATATTTAAAAAATACACCGTCTATACAAAAGGCATTCCTATCTGAATATTTTTCAATATTGTCGATTACCGGCTTTAATATATTTACAAAAAAATCGCTCATTTTATCAATCTCTTAAGTTGGTTTCGATCTGTTTTGCCATTGTTATTTAAGGGGAAAATCGGCACAAAAAGAAATTTTGTCGGTACAACATACGATGGCAATTTTGAACGCAAATAAATGATTAAATTGTTGGGATCAAAATTTCCGGATTCGATTATCAAGGCCATTTCGGTAAGATTAGCCTGGTTATTAAAAGCAATAGCCACAACATTCCTATCTTTTAAGAATTCTTTTGCATGATATTCAATTTCTCCCAATTCAACCCGATATCCCTGTATCTTTACCTGATTGTCCAATCTACCTGAAATCAGAAAATCACCACCTGAATCGACAAAACATTTATCACCGGTTTTATACCAACGGACGTTGTCCTTAATAAAAAAAACATCCTGGTTTTTTTTATCATTATTTAAATATCCAGGTGTCAGTTGATTACCTGATAAGCACAATTCACCCAATTCACCGACATAGGATTCGTTAAAATTCTCATCAAAAATCTTCATATCGCCACCTGTCATCGGTTTGCCTATCGAAATCACTCCATTGAAATGTTTATTGTGCCCATTCCGATTGTACCGATAATGGGAACAGAAAATTGTGTCCTCTGTTGGACCATAGAAATTGTCAATTGTGGCAGATGGGACACATTTTGCCCAGTCAGAGGTGATGTCCAAAGGTAGTGCTTCCCCACAAAATAGACTGTACCGCATTGACGGTATCTCTATTTCGCCAAAATAAGGCCTCAGACACTGTAAGGTTGAGGGTACCAACAATGCAACTGTTAGCTTATGGTCATCCATCAAGCCATATATGTAACTATATTTTACCTGTTTATTTGGGACAATATAAACACAGGCACCTTTTAAGAGAGGAACTAAATAACTCACCACTGACAAATCGAATGACAAATCAAAACATTGCAAAACACGATCCTCTTCAGTTAGGACATACCCAATATCAAAAAATGATTTGATAAATGCGGATATATTTCGTCTTGTAATGGCAACCCCTTTAGGCTTTCCAGTACTTCCTGATGTAAAAAGGATATACGACAATTCTTCATCCGAAAAAGTACCATCAAAACCCACACAATCCTCTATGAAAGGCAAATCTTTTGTTTGGACAACTAAATCGCCTGGATAACACGTTTCAGCAGAAGAATCCAAAATCAGATTTGCTTCAACCTGCACTACAATGTCCATAGATCTTTCAAGTTGTTGATCTATGTTCAATGGAACATAACACATTCCTTCCAGCCATAAAGAAAAAATTGAAGCATAGGTTTCAATGTCGTCATTCGCCACCAAACCGACAATATTCCCAGTTATTTTCCTTTGTTTTAATGTAAACCGGATTTTAGAGATATGCTCAGCAAATTGCCGGTACGTATAAAATTCCTCCTTGATACAGAAAGCATTTCTATCGGGAAATTGCTTCAAAATATCTAAGAAAGGGAAAATAATTTCATCAGAGAAAACCTTATTTATCATAGTAATTATCCACTTCGATTCATTCTACAAGAATTTTCAAGACTCCAATCTTATCCGACAAGAAAATTTCGCAATACTGAAACTTTTAACTTTTCCATAATCTATTCTTGTTCGTATAATTTTACAAAAATAGTCAATCTTATATTAATGCATAAAAATATTCAGTGTAGTTTTTTATCTAAAATCGGCCAGCTACTGACAACTGGTTTCTGGCAATTCGTTCTTATAGTTTGTGGCGAACTACTTAAAGTAGTTTATTGGCGACTGAAAATCGCCCATATTCAACCCTTTGCATACCAACCATTAAATGTTTAAAGTATTAAAACCCATTTAAAAATACCCCATTACCTACCAAAAACTTTGGATTTTACTCCCTCCAAGGGTAAATTTTTATCCCTAAATTGATCCTTAACATTTTTTAAATAAATCATGTCAATTGAAACAATACTAAATGCTATTTTCGTAACCGTTTTTAAAGCACAATAATTAAATTATCTTTTGGATTATGAATCAGACATTGGACATTAGAGAACTTAACGAAAGGATTCAAAGAGAAAGCTCATTTGTGGATTTGATCTCCATGGAAATGAACAAAGTTATTGTCGGGCAGAAACACCTGATTGAGAGCTTATTAATCGGATTATTGTCCGATGGGCACATTTTGCTCGAAGGTGTTCCTGGATTGGCGAAAACATTGGCCATCAATACATTAGCAAATACGATAGATGCCAAATTTGCCCGCATCCAGTTTACCCCCGACCTCCTTCCTGCCGACTTGATCGGGACCATGATTTACAGTCAAAAGAAGGAAGAATTCCTCGTACGCAAGGGGCCAATTTTTACCAATTTTGTATTGGCTGATGAGATCAACCGTGCCCCGGCCAAGGTACAATCTGCCCTTTTGGAGGCAATGCAGGAGCGTCAGGTCACCATTGGGGACCATACCTACCGATTGGAAAACCCATTTCTCGTGATGGCTACCCAGAACCCGATCGAACAGGAGGGGACTTACCGTTTACCGGAAGCCCAGGTTGACCGTTTCATGTTGAAGGTGGTTTTGAATTATCCCAAAAAAGAGGAGGAGAAATTGATCATCCAGATGAACCTGCTCAAAACTTTCCCAAAAGCCAACTCAGTATTGAAACCTGAGGAT
>CAIYPA010000412.1 GCA_903927965.1 uncultured Bacteroidia bacterium
AATATCTGGATCGGCACTTTTGGTCAGGGCATTTCGGTCTATAACCGTGGACATGAATCCTTTCAGACAATAACGGCTTCTCCCGGCAATAAATCCTCCCTGGTACACAATACCATCAGGGCATTGGAACCCGATAAAAGCGGCAATATCTGGATTGGGACTACCAATGGACTCTCCTGCTATAACCTTAAGCAAATGCAATTTACAAATTATCATCCTTCAAAGGGGAAAGGGAGTATTCCTTCTGATAATATTATGTCCCTTTTGGTTACAAAGGATAACCGGTTGCTGATTGGTTCCAATGGAGAAGGGTTTAGCTCTTGTAAGATTGACCGTCTTGCTATTGATGGTTTCGAGCCGATTCATCCCGAATTGGAGTTTATCAATAAGGCAAAGGTACGCAAGATGATTGCGCTAAGCAACGGCTCTGTTGTTTGCGGTTCCCTTGGAAATGGACTTATCATTCTGACAGGAGAAAAAACAGAAAACATTCTCCCTTCAGTATTTTCGAAAAGTGTCGATTCTGACTATATAAATGCCCTATGTGAAGACAAGGATAAGAATATCTGGATAGGAACCTGGGACGGACTGTTTCTAATGGATTCGAACCATAAAATAATCAAGCAATTCAATACCCAAAATGGAATGCCTTCCAACGAAACATCGGGTATTCTGGCCGATTCAATGGGGGATATCTGGGCGGCAGGTATGAATGGGTTGACCCATCTTTCACAAACTCCCGGTACAGATTATAAAATAACCAATTATTCTTCCAACAATGGACTTCAAGGATCCTATTTTACAACTTATTCTACTTTAAAGACTTCTGATGGCGAATTGTATTTTGGGGGATACAATGGCTTTAACCGCTTTTATCCCGAAAAGATTATCCCAAGTCAGAGTGTTCCTAAAGTAATATTTACCGATTTACAGGTGTTTAATCAATCTGTTCCAATCGGCAAAAAAGTTTACGGACGTATTTTGCTTACTGAAAATATTTCGGCCACCAAATCGGTTACCCTTGATAACCAACATAAGGTTATCGGATTCAGGTTTGCAGCCCTGACCACTTCGCAGATTGAAAAGGTGAAATTTGCCTGTCTGATGAAAGGCATTGATCCGGATTGGGTTTATCTCGATTACAATCAACGTTACAAATCGTACAACAACCTCCCTGCCGGAGAATATACCTTTACCGTTAAGGCATGCAATGCTGACGGGATTTGGGACAACGAAGGGACTTCTATCGCGATAAAAGTCCTTCCCCCCTATTGGAAAACCTGGTGGGCTTATATTCTATATGGTTTGTTGATTTCTGGTTTGTTGTATCTTGTGAGGGAATACAGCTTGTCACGGGCGAGGCTCGAAAACGAGACCCTTGTGGAACGGGTCCACCGTGAAAAAGATGCAGAAATCAACAACCTGAAAATCAAGTTCTTTATCAATATTTCGCATGAAATCCGCACACCACTTTCACTGATCCTTGCACCGCTCGAAAAAATGTTGCGCATGGAGGGGTTTAATCAGGAGATCAAAAACCATCTTGGGATCATGTATGGCAATACCCAAAGATTGCTGACACTGATCAACCAACTGCTCGATTTTCGTAAAATTGAAACCGGTAATGTCCACCTCAACGTGGCACCTTATGATGTTGTGGAATTTATACATGAGATCGGGAGGGCTTTTGCAGGAAATGCGGCACATCAGAACATCACGCTCTCCATTGATGCGAATGTCAAAAAGCTTGTGATCTGGTTTGACTCCGATAGTTTTGAAAAAATCATGTTCAACCTGATAGGAAACGCTTTCAAATTTACTCCGGTAAACGGGGAAATCCGCGTCACAATCAATGATCTGCCTGTTTCCCACCAATGTGAAATCGTTGTGTGGGATAACGGGATTGGCGTTCCTACCGATAAACTGGATAAGTTGTTCGGACGTTTCTATCAGGTTGAAAATAAGGGTTTTCAGAAAAATGATGCAATTGGCTCTGGCATAGGATTGTCCATTGTGAAGAACCTTGTTGAGCTACATAAGGGAGAAATTGGTGTCACAAGCGAGTTGAACAATTTTACACAGTTCAGGATGCTTCTCAAAACAGGCAAAAAGCACCTCGAAAACAACAACAATATTACCATCTCCAACGAACCTGTTCCCTATTCGGTCAAGTATCAACCCATCGTTCCGACGATTGAAGAGGTGGAATCATTGTATGATCCGGAATTGTCAACCCGCGAAAAGGCAAAAAAGGAGTTGAAGATCCTGATCGTTGAAGACAATCCCGAAATCAGGTACTACCTGAAACAGTCGCTCCACCCAAACTATGAAACCATTGAGGCCGCAGATGGAAAAATTGGATGTGAACTCGCGCTTCAGCATATCCCCGACCTGATTATTACCGATGTAATGATGCCTGAAATGAACGGGATCGAACTATGTAAAATCATGAAAAATGAAGTACTTACGCAACATATACCGATCATTATACTGAGTGCGAAAAGCAGCATCGAAGATACGCTAGAAGGGTTGGAGACCGGTGCCGACGACTATGTGCCAAAACCGTTCAACGAACAGATCCTGCTGGCCAAGATCAAAACCTTGCTGACGAACCGCCAGAAGCTGATCGAAAAATACCGTCAGGAACAGTTTGTTGAAATACAGGCTGATGAGAATACTCCCCTAAGTTTTGACGATCCTTTTGTAAACAGGGTGGTCGTTTATATCAAAGAGAACCTGGCAGACGAAGCATTGACAAACGAGAAAATCGAATCGCATTTTAATACGAACAAGATGCAGTTGTACAGGAAGTTAAAAGCTGTTACGGGTTGGTCGGTGAACAGCCTGATCCGTGAGATCAGGATCAAAGAGGCCAAGCAACTGCTGATCCATTCCGAACTGAACATCTCCGAAATCTCCTATCAACTTGGTTTTTCCGATCCGCTCTATTTTAGTAAGTATTTCAAGAAAGAGGTGGGAGTGGCACCGGTGGTTTACAGGAAGGAAAACTGAACTAGCGGCAGGGAGCTGGGAGCATGGGGGCTGGGAAGGGAGAACGGAAAAGGGAGAATGGAGACCGGGGAACAATTTGAAAATGCGTCAATTTGAAGATTTGGAAATGTCTATTATAACAATCTATGTGCCTATACTTTAGACCTATGTTCCTATGTGTTGAGATTAGGCGCATTAGAAATCCCAAATCACCATTTTAGGTTGCGGTCTCAAACCTGTCAGCGTACGTGGTTCCTGACAGCGTTTGATTACCCAAAATTTGGCAATGTAAATTTGAAAGTGCTTCCAACGCCCTCTTCGCTTTCGACCCAGATACGGCCACCGTGTTTTTCAACAAACTCCTTGCACAACATCAAACCCAGACCGGTGCCGGTCTCTTTTTCGGTTCCCGAAGTTGATTTGCTCTCTTCAATCAGGAACAAATTGGGAATGGACTGGTTTCTTATCCCAACACCATTATCTGAAACCGAAACCAGCAATTCGTCATCGACTTGTTGGGATGAAAAATTAACCTGGCCACCCGAATTTGTAAATTTTATGGCATTCGAAAGCAGGTTCCTGATTACAGTGCTTATCATTGTCTTATCTGCGAAAACGATTAGTTTTTTAGGTATTGTACTTGAAATTGTGATGTCCTTCTGTTTTGCCGGATCGGTCAATAATTCAATCCCTTCATCGATTATTGCCTGCAATTCAATTGGTTCCGGGTTATAGTTCATCCTTCCAATTTGTGTCCTTGACCATTCCAACAAATTGGATAACAACGACATCGCCCTTATTGAGGAAGTATAGATGTAACCTGCATACTCCTCAAGGCCATTGTAATCCTTCTCTTTAACCTGTTCGACCAAAATCTCGCTAAAGCCGATAATTGAATTAAATGGGCTTTTGAGATCGTGTGCGATAATCGAAAAAAATTTATCCTTTGTCGCATTCAATTCCCGAAGTTGGTTTTCACTTTCTTTAAGGGCAATTTCAGCTTTTTTGCGTTTTGAAATATTGATAAAAGTGCATACAAGTTGTTGTACAACCCCATCAGTGATGACCTGTGGGATTGCATCCACCAACAGCCACACATAATCTTTTTCTCTTGGATGATAAACCCCCATGACGACGCTCCGAACAGGTTTACCAGTGGCAATCGCTTCTGGTACAGGATGGGTAGGCCCCGGAAACGGGGAACCATCCTCATGGATCACGTTCCACTCAGGATCAAAAGATGTCCTCCCAAGGATCTGGTCTTCAGTCAAACCCAGCAATTCAAGTGCGGCAGGATTGCTCAACAGGATTTCAGCTTTAGGTCCCTGAATCAAAACCCCTACGCGCATATCCCAAACAAGTTGCTGAAATTTCTTTTCACTTTTATCAACATCTTCCCTGGCTTTGATGAGTTCAAATTCAAAGTTTTTGAGTTCGGTAATATCTTCAGAAATAACCTGGACCGCAAAAACAATTTTTCCATCAGCATGTTCATATACTGGTTGATAAGAGGACCTGAACCATTTTAAACCAGTTGGCAGGTCAAACAGGGATTCAAAAGTTTCTGGAATCCCTGTTTGTATGACCTTTGTCATCCTATCGTAAACATTCTTTCCGGTACTTTCACCAAAAATCTGAAAAACGGATTGTCCAATCGCGGAATCTCCCTTCCCCAATTCCCTTTTGGAAATAGCGTTTTGTAAAATCAAGCAACAATTCTTATCGAAAATAGCATTGACGGTACCGGTTGCTTCAAAGAGCATTTTATATTTGCGTTCATTTTGTTCGGCCTGATTTTTGGCCTTTTGAAGTTCTTCATTTTGCGATTGGACAATTTGCATTCGTTCGGAAGAACCTTGCTTTAAACATTGCCCCGAAATTTCATTTTCCAACAGAATAATTCTTTTTTGCAAATCCTCATATGTTGGTTTCATCTTTGAAATTATTTTTACTGTTTACCTGCCCAAAATTAGCGAATTATTTTACCGAACAATTGAAATACCTGCTTATAATTCTACTTGAATTTAGGATGTAAAAATCATTGCTGTTCACCTAACATGAATAAGGTTGATCATTTTTTCTATGGTATATTTGGAAATAATTAAACTAAATTTGAAATAAATGAAATGTATTGTATCACTGATAGTTATACTTACCACGATCCAAATTGGACTAGCACAGCCAAGACCTGTGGTTCTCAATGTTGATGTTAACCATCCAAAAGGTGTAATGAAGCCTATCTGGGCTTGGTATGGTTACGACGAACCCAACTATACCTATATGAAAGATGGGAAGAAGTTGCTTTCTGAATTGTCCACGCTCAGCCCAGTTCCGGTTTATGTACGTGCCCATAACCTGATGACGACCGGTGATGGGACTCCTGCCCTTAAATGGGGCTCGACCAATATGTACACCGAGGACAAGGATGGCAACCCTGTCTATAGCTGGACGATCATCGACCAGATTTTCGATACCTACATCCAAAGGGGGATGAAGCCATTGGCACAATTGGGATTTATGCCCGAAGCCTTGTCGATCCATCCGCAACCGTACCAGCACAACTGGAAACCTGGCGATCCTTACAACAACTGCTTTACAGGATGGGCCTATCCACCAAAAGATTACAAGAAATGGGGCGACCTCGTTTACAACTGGGTGAAGCACTGTGTAGAAAGATACGGGCAAAAAGAGGTTGAAAGCTGGTACTGGGAAGTTTGGAATGAACCCAATGGCTACTGGAAAGGGACTATGCAGGAGTATTTTAAATTGTACGATTATTCGGCCGATGCCGTCAAAAGGGCGTTGCCAACAGCCAGGATTGGCGGTCTTGACCTTGCCGGCACTTCCAATCCTTCGGCAACAAAATGGTTAAGTGCTTTTCTTGTCCATTGCGACCGTGACACAAATTATGCCACCGGGAAAATCGGGGCACCGCTGGATGTTGTCCTTTTTCATGCAAAAGGTTCACCCAAACTTGTCAATGGAATGGTGGAGATGAACATGGGGACACAACTGCGCGACATTTCTGTAGGATTGAGCACGGTCACTGCGTATCCCAAATACAAAGACCTTCCTATCATCATTGGGGAGTCGGATCCTGAAGGGTGCGCAGCATGTGGGATGGCAACCAATCCCTCGAATGCCTACCGAAATGGGACAATGTATTCGAGCTATACGGCCGCTTCGGTTGCCCGCATTTATGAACTGGCCGATCATTTCGGTGCCAACCTGATCGGTGCCGTCAACTGGTCGTTCGAGTTCGAAAACCAACCCTGGTTTTATGGGTTTCGCGACCTGGCAACCAATGGTGTTGACAAACCGGTTTTGAACGTTTTCAGGATGTTGGGAAAAATGACCGGCAACCGGGTTGGAGTCACAGGAAATTTGGCCTACGATTTTAAGACTGTCCGCGATTCAAGCGTTAGGGGGCCTCAAACCGATATCAATGCGTTGGCTTGCGCCGATAAAAACAAAGTGACCGTTTTGATATGGAACTATCACGACGATGACCTGAAGGATGCCGGTTCCCCGGTAGAAATTACGGTAAACGGTATTTCGGGCAAAAAAGCAAGACTGACCCACTATCGGATCGATCAGGACCACAGCAATTCCTACGAAACCTGGATTAAAATGGGGTCTCCACAAAGACCTACAAATGAACAGATTGCAAAACTTGAAAAATCGGGACAGCTTGAAATGATTTCTGCACCAGAACCACTGAAACTGACCAATCATACAGCGATTGTGAAGATTAACCTGCCACGTCAGGCAGTTTCGTTAATTGAAATCACTTTTTAACGTTCTTGTTTTGAAAAATCGTACTTTCATAACTCCAAAATGATTCAACTAAAATTAATTGCCATGACGACTTTCCGATCCCTTTTATTTGCGCTTCTACTCTTAGCCGGATTGAACTTATCTGCAAAAGAGATTTATGTTTCCACCAAAGGTGACGACCACAATCCCGGTTCAAAGGAAAAGCCCCTTGCAAGTTTAGGTGGGGCACAAAACCTGATGCGGCAGTTGAGAACGAATGGCAGCCCGAAAGAAGATTTCAGGGTGATTGTTGCCGACGGGACTTATTTCATGGCAGCACCCTTGGTTCTCAACGAACAGGACTCTGGCACAGAGAATTTCCCAGTTACCTTTATGGCCGGGGAGGGCGCGAATCCTGTGTTCAATGGTGGTATCCCGATTACAAAATGGGAAAAAGTATCTGAAAAGCTTTGGAAGGCTAAAGTTCCTGAAGTCAACCGGTATGGGTTCTATTTTGAGCAACTCTTTGTAAATGGGAAGTTTGCTACAAGGGCAAAATCGCCAAATACCGGGTTCTATTTCCTCAAAGATGTGGACGAAACGATCATCCACAAAGGCACAGGGAGGTCACCCGAAATGGGGGTTCAGAAATTCAAAATCTTTTCCCAGGCTGCCAATGATGTGGCAACCTTTACCAAAAGCGATTATGAAGATGCCGTTCTCACACTATACCACAAATGGGACAATACCCGTAAACGGATTTCAGATTTTAATGCCGACAGTTCTGTCGTTTATACAGTCGGACAAGGGATGAAACCCTGGAACAAACCCGACAAGCAGACACGGTTTACGATCGACAATTACAAAGCAGCACTCGATACCTGCGGTGAATGGTTCCTTGACAGAACAGGTGATCTTTATTATATGCCAAACAAAGGCGAAAATATTTCCACGTTCAAAGTTTTTGCACCTGTATTGCAACAATTTATTGTTCTCGAAGGAAACCCTAAAACTGGGACCAGAGTGCAGAACATCAGTTTCAAGAACCTGAAATTCGAGGTCTCGGCTTACCGGATGCCCATGATGGGAAACGAACCAGCTCAGGCTGCCTCACCTGTCGAAGCTGTAATCCAGGCTGACTTTACGAAAAACATCACCTTTGCAAATTGTGAAATTTCACAGATCGGCACCAATGGTTTCTGGTTCCGGAAAGCCTGTTCCGATTGTTCCGTGACTCAATGTTATGTGCATGAAACTGGTGCGGGGGGCGTGAAGATCGGTGATATGGCCATTCCAGTCAATGAAATCGACCTGACCCGTAAGATAACCATCGACAACAATATCCTGCGCACAGGTGGCTTTGTCTTTCCATGTGCGGTAGGTGTCACGCTGTTTCAGGCAAGCGACATCAAGATAACCCACAACGAAATTGCAAACTACCGTTATTCGGGAGTTTCTGTGGGATGGGTGTGGGGATATACATACAGTCCAAGCAAAAGAAACATTGTCGATTTCAACCATATCCACCACCTCGGATGGGGCGAGTTGTGCGATATGGGCGGTGTTTATTGCCTTGGACAATCGGAGGGGACTTCGGTGAGCAACAATGTGATCCATCATGTTTACTCGTTCGATTACGGAGGCTGGGGATTATATACCGACGAAGGATCGACTGGGATTATGCTGGAAAACAACCTGGTCTATGCCTGTAAAAATTCGGGATTCCACCAGCATTATGGAAAAGAGAACACGATAAGGAACAATATTTTTGCCGCCAACATCAAGGCACAGTTGCAGGCCACACGTGTCGAAGAACACCTCTCGTTCAACTTTACGAACAACATCGTCTGGTACAATGAGGGTACATTACTGAGCAGCCGTTGGAGGGAGGTCAAAATCAATTCCGATTACAACTGCTATTGGGATACACGCACAAAGGATATCCATTTTGATAAATTGTCTTTTGCTGAGTGGCAGGCAAGCGGCAAGGACAAAAAATCTGTGATAGCCGACCCGCAGTTCAAAAATCCAACCACCTTTGATTTCCAGGTTGGGAACAAGGCTTTGATGAAGAAAATCGGCTTCAAACCTTTTGATTATTCCAAGGCTGGGGTTTACGGTTCGGCCGAATGGATTGAACTTGCTAAATTTGACCCCGCTTTGGCTCAACAATACGATATTGCTGTCAAAAGGGCGGAGAGTATCAGAAAATAGGTGATTTTTATAGGAATGCTGCTGGCTGTTAGCGGCTGGCAGTCCTTCAAAGGATAATAAGCGATTCTGAAATTTGATTCTTTGTGAAACTTTGTGGCTGGGGAAAAATGCCACGAAGACACAAAGTCACGAAGGCTCACAAAGAACAGAAAGTTAATTTGAGTTTAGTTGTTATGAAGAATTAAAATATTTCAATTAGGACATAACACAATCAATTATAGAAATAATGGTTGTAGATTTCCCGTAGGGAATCAAGATCCATAGAAAACAAATCAGCTTTAAACGTTTCCCCATTAGGGGATTAAGAGTTTGCAATAAATAGATTATAATATGATTATTCCAAAAATTTACCTGATTGGTACAATAATTTTATCCGGCTACAGCCTTACAATAGCCCAGAAACCTATTTCTGCAAAACCCTTGCCCGATCAGGTCTCAAAAGTTTGGGTCGCAGACCGTGGAAATGGGACGTACCAGAATCCAATCCTTCACGCTGACTATTCAGATCCCGATGCCATCCGTGTTGGCGACGCTTATTATCTGGTCGCTTCAAGTTTCAATTGCGTCCCGGGATTACCGATCTTACATTCAAAAGATCTCGTCAATTGGACGATAATTGCGAATGTCTTTACTCAACAACCTCCCTATCAAAGGTTTAATTCGGTACAACATGGCGGTGGCGTCTGGGCACCTTCAATTCGCTATCACAACGGAATGTTCTATATCTATTATCCTGATCCCGATGAGGGGATTTATATGGTTAAATCGAAATTGACCACAGGTCCATGGAGCATTCCATTATTGATCAAGAAAGCAAAAGGATGGATTGATCCTTGTCCATTATGGGACGAAAATGGCAATGCCTATCTTGTGAATGGCCTGGCGGGAAGCCGTTCGGGAATGAAAAGCACCTTGATCATCAGCAAAATGAGCAACGACGGAACAACGTTGCTTGATGATGGTGTGATGGTTTATGACGGCCATGCGAAAAATCCAACTGTGGAGGGGCCTAAAATCTACAAACGGAATGGGTTTTACTATATCCTTGCCCCGGCAGGTGGTGTTGGCACGGGGTGGCAGTTGGCACTCCGGAGCAAAAATATTTATGGTCCCTATGAAGAAAAGGTTGTGTTGGAGCAGGGTGCGGCAATTACAAACGGACCGCATCAGGGGGCATGGGTGGAGACCCAAACTGGCGAAAGCTGGTTCCTCCATTTCCAGGATAAGGATGCTTACGGGCGGATCCTCCATTTGCAACCCGTTAAATGGGTCAGCGATTGGCCATTAATGGGAACGGACACAGATGGCAATGGGATTGGCGAACCGGTTTTGACTTACAGGAAACCCAATGTTGGAAAGAGTTACCCGATCACAACTCCCCAGGAATCAGACGAATTCAACGAAAATAAGCTGGGTTTGCAATGGCAGTGGGATGCCAATCCCCAAGGCAACTTCGGGTTTCCGGCTGGTAGCAGTTATGGTTTCCTTCGGTTGTATTGTGTGCCTGTTCCCGACAGCCTAAAAAATTTCTGGGTTGTCCCAAATCTGCTCACCCAAAAATTCCCTGCACCAAACTTTACCGCAACTACCAAATTTACTTTTACGCCTCACACAGCCGATGAAGAAGCCGGCCTTATCGTTACAGGTCTTGATTATGCCTATATATCTTTGAAGAAAACTGGAACAGGATTGGTAGTATCAGTCAGCAAATGTATCGATGCAGAATCGGGTAAACCGGAACAAAAAACCGCAGAAATCCCTGTGAATACCACAACCGTTTATTTCAGGGTGAATATCAGGAACATTGATCCGAACGAGAAAGATTTTGCAACATACAACACTTCTTCGAGCAGTAAATACGGCAATGCAGCCTGCACATTCAGCTACAGCACTGATAACGTGAACTATCAATTGGTTGGGAATCCTTTCGCAGCGAAAAAAGGGAAATGGATTGGTGCAAAAGTGGGGATCTTTGCCATCCGCAAAGGAAAAACCTACGAAAACGGGTATGCCGATTTTGATTGGTTCAGGATTGGGAAATAACAATTAATTTCTGAAATCAGATCCAGTTTGGAGGTAATTCATGATTCTTCTGCTGTTAATCAACGGAATGAATTCAATTATTATAATATCATCAGTACCTGATACCGATTTGTACCAGCACAAAGATTATGCGGAACAATCTGGTTGGCACGAATTTAATTATGAAGAACTTCCTTTAGTACCTGTCATTGCGAACGAGCGCATTGATATTTAATGATTTGCAGAATCTTCATGCGAGTGTGGCAATCCCAAATTTGAAGCAGGGTCCAGGACATGTTGCTTCTGAGAATTGGATTGCTTGGTGGTGAAGGTGTTCGGTTTGGAAACAGAATACAGTGCCGCACTCCGCGCAATGACAGGTCCTGAGTGGGAACGTGCTGTTATGTTGTTTGGGTTCTTCATACAACTTTTGAAACTTTGTGGCGCAATCCTTGATTTTGATTGTTGTTTCATTTTATCCTCACCCCCAGCCCTAAAGGGTGCGTTCTAAATATTGATTATCAATATGATGCAAAACATATTATCAAGAATCTAATTCTGTTGGTTGTAACTACAGCTCCATCAAACTGATCATTTCAAAATCTTGGAAGCCGGTCATAATCCTACTCTGGTCCATTCCCCGGAGGGGACAAATATTTGTAGCCCTGGGTAAGCGGTTCCGAACCAATACCCTGTTAATGCATGTTTTTACTTGGGACCGCGCCACCCAGGGTAAAATGGCAACATAAAAACCGTCCGCGATCGAATGTCCGGGAAAATACAAATCTTCCTTCGGACGAAATTGTCAACTCTTTATTAAGTCAATAGCACTCCCTTGAACTTTGTTTTGAGGACTTTGCTATCCGGTTTGGGCAACGGAATAAATTCCGTTGTTACAATATGGTTCTTGCCTAACGGCACTTGGTGACCTATCCTCAATTTCGTAAACGTTTCAAAATCCGTCTGCAGTCCATTCCCCGGAGGGGATTTATATCAATAGCCCTGGGTAAGCTGTCCCGAACTAAAACCCTGTCATTGCACAAAAGTACCTTGGACCGCGCTACCCAGGGTAAAATGGCAAAAACGAAAACCGTCCGCGATCAAAGTTCTGGAAAAGTGCAAAACTCCCTTCGGACGGAGGATGAAAAACCCATTGAAAGTCTGTAGCAACAACCAGAAATTATCTTCAGGTCCATTTCATTCAAAATACCCCCTCTTGTAACATATTTGTAACATTATTGAATTAAGAAGCGATAATATAGGGGGTGTATGTTGATTAAATGTTAATAATCTTGAATTATTACAAATATATTGGGGGGTATGTCCAAATATATATATTTTAAGTGTAGATTTAGCCGATACAATTCTGGAGTAATCACGAATAATTAAAAAGATGATATCGGAAACACTTATTTCAGCAGGGGATATGGGACTGTTTACCAATTATCCTACACGAAACGGCATGTTTGATGAGGTACTCTCGTCAAGAGGTCCGGTCCAAAATTATTACAAACAATTGGTTTCGAGTTTTGAGACCATTTCATCTTCTGAATATCAGACCATGAACGAGGCGGCCAAGAGGTCCTTTTTATATCAGGGGATCACCTTTGCCACCTACAACCAGAATTCAAAAGGTGTTGAAAGGATTTTCCCTTTCGACCTTTTTCCGCGCATCATCCATCAGGCGGAATGGAATACAATTGAAAAAGGTCTGCTTCAACGCACGAGGGCACTGAACCTTTTCCTGCACGATTTGTACCACGACAGGAAGATTCTGAAGGATGGCCTGATTCCGAAAGAACTGGTGTTTTCATCGGGGAACATGCTCAAAGAGATGAACGGCTTTACCCCTCCGGGATCGACCTACTGCCATATCTCGGGAACCGACCTTATCCGTCATTCCGACGGCAACTATTATGTCCTTGAAGACAACGTGCGTTGCCCTTCCGGCGTAAGCTATGTCCTGGCCAATCGCGAGGCGATGAAAAAGACGTTGTCGCATGTTTTTAAGCAATTCAATGTGTCACAGGTAATTGACTATCCTTCCGCACTGCTTGCCATGTTGCATTCGGTAAGGCCGCATGGTGTTGATGAGCCTGTTTGTGTCGTGCTTACTCCCGGAATGTACAATTCGGCCTATTACGAACATTCCATCCTGGCGCAGAAAATGGGGATTGAGCTCGTGGAAGGGCGCGACCTTTTTGTGGAACAGGACTTTGTCTATATGAACACCATTTATGGCCCCGAAAAGGTGGATGTCATTTACCGGCGGATTGATGATGCCTTTCTTGACCCATTGACTTTCAACCCAGATTCAGCACTGGGTGTCCCTGGATTAATGTCCGCCTACAGAAAGGGAAATGTAACCCTTGTCAACGCACCGGGAACAGGTGTTTCGGATGACAAGGCCGTTTATGTTTATGTCCCCGATATGATCAAATATTACCTTGGTGAGGAGCCAATCCTGAACAATGTCCATACCTACCGTTGCGATGTCAAATCCGACCTTGGCTATGTGATGGAACACATGGATGAATTGGTGGTCAAGCCTGTTGACCAGTCGGGTGGATATGGAATTTTTATCGGTGCAGGTCGAACCAAAGAGGACATTGCGTTGCAGCGGGAGATCATCAAAAGCAATCCACGTGGCTACATTGCCCAGCCAATCATGAACCTTTCGGTCCACTCTACTTATATCGAAAGCAAAGAGAAATTCGAGCCACGGCACATCGACCTCCGGACGTTTACCTTGATCGGAAAAGATTTTGAGTATGTTTTGAAAGGTGGACTATCGCGTGTCGCGCTCAAGGAGGGAAGCCTGATCGTCAACTCTTCGCAGGGAGGTGGTTCAAAAGATACCTGGATCGTATCTTAACTATTTGCATCACAATTATATAATTAATATTTATCAGTCATGTTATCAAGAGTTGCCGAAAATTTGTTTTGGATGGGCAGGTATCTCGAAAGGACAGAACATGTTGCCCGGTATATCAATGTGGCCTATTTCGCGTCGTTGGACAGGTCGCACCCGCGCCAGCACGAGCTGACTATCCTTTCAATAACCGATATGATCGGTTTACCAAAGCCTGATGCAGGGAACGAACTCAACGAGGAGGAGATCCTGGTTTCTGCGGCCCTTGACGATACAAATCCGGTATCGATACTGTCGGCACTGTATTCGGCCCGCGAGAATGCCCGGAGTGTCCGCGAAAGCATCTCCTCCGAATTGTGGGAAGCGATCAACAATTTTTACCTTTTTGTATCCGAATATCCGGTCGATATTTACAAGACGCGTGGACTTTCCGATTTTACCAACCATGTGATCCAGCATTGTTCCAATGTGCGCGGAAGGATCCAGCAAACGCTCCTTCACGATGTTGGTTGGCTGTTTATCCAGCTTGGGATCCAATTGGAGAGCACTTCCCAGATTGTCAGGATCATGATCAGCAAGCTGAACGACATGAGCGAAATCAACAAGCTGGGATTGAGCCGGACACTTGAGGAACAACAATGGGACGTGCTTCTCGACTGTCTCGAAGCCAAAGACATGTGCAAAAAGTATTATTCGCACATTCCAAACCGTGAAAACACGATCGAATTCCTCCTTTTCTGTCCCGATTTTCCTCGTTCAGTAAAAAGTTTGTTTAGATCGATATTAAATTGCCTGAAAAAAATAGATCGCAAAAATACTAAGGGCAACAAAACCATTGACTTTAGGGTCGCGAAACTTGTTTCAAAGTATCAATATCTCGAAGTTGAGGAAATAGATGACAATTTGCCCGATTTTCTTGAAGAGCTGTTGTCGAAAATTTACTTAATTAGCGATTTAATTGTTGACGAATTTTTTAAATAGCAAATGCCGATTTATCAGATCACCTATAGCACTGAAAATACATACTCTTCGGATGTCCATGAAGTACTGCTTGAATTTTTAGTGCTCCCTGAATCTGTTAATGGTCAGGCCATTCTCGAAAGTCAGATAACGACTGAACCGTCGATTAAGCCTTATTCGGGGGAAAATATTTTTGGCTTTGAATTTTTGCGTTTCCGTATGAAGGGGAAGATCTCAGGCTTCAGCTTTTCGGTTAAAATTCTGGTCAGGAAAGAAACGGTCAATCCGTATGGGTTTATTTCGCTGCCCCTGTCAGAGGAGAGGGAAATCCTGTTTTCAAACAGTTTTGCGATTGAAAACTATCCATTTTTGGATATTTCTCCATTTACCTCATTACCTGTAGGATACGATATTCCGGTAATTGAGGGGTCGGAAGGTGCTTTCGATTTTATCAACCGGATCAATGGTTATATCCATGATTATCTGAAATATGATCAGGACATTACAGATCCTTCGCGAAAACCGGGTCAGACTTTGGCCGAAAAAAGTGGCGTATGTCAGGATTTTGCCCACCTGATGCTGGCCATCCTAAGGCACAACAATATCCCTTCGCGATACGTGAGCGGTTATCTCGATCAGGGAGAAAATACAATTGGTGCCGGG
>CAIYPA010000413.1 GCA_903927965.1 uncultured Bacteroidia bacterium
CTATTAAATTTCTCAGAGATAGACGAAGCGGCATAAATAAAAATGGAAAACATATAGCCTTGATAATCTGTATCTTAAAATTAGACAATTTTTTCAATCGATTGACTGTTAAAACCTGAGATCAAGTGCGAAACATTAGTAATGTTAATATTCGGACTGGTAATGGTATAAATTATAAAGTGTTTAAAACTGTTTTGAAAGATCGCCTGGTACTTGTTCTTGACGAACAAAATGGATGGTGTAAAGTTGAAATAGGTAAAGGAGAAATAGGTTATATGTCATCTGCTTATTTAATTGCAGCAAGTACTCATCATCATGAACCAACGCAAAATCATATCGAAACCTCCAATAAAAATATTTCTGATTCTAGCATGCCAAATGATAAAGATATAACCAATCAGACTATAAATAATATAAATATTAAATCAGATAGTGTTCGTCTATTTTTCAGATATAATGGATCATATCAACAAAATGAAAGTTTGAATAATTCGTCTCCAATGATAAAACAAGTGTACTCAAATAATAGCTGGCATACCACCATTTATTACTCTCCTTCTATTAGAGTTACACAGCAGTCATTGCAACAGCCACAAAATGTACAAAGACAAGGTTATTCATCTCAGTATATAAATTCAACCAATAATTCACGACAAGTTGATACACAACAATTGCGATCAAATCAATCAGTAAACAATTTTCAGAATTCTAATTCTTCTCATCTTAAAGTGGTTCATTCGCCTGTTTTGGTACGCAGAAATTCACCGACTCAAAAATACTCGTCTGAATATAAAGATCGTAATAGTAATACAAGACAAATAGCACCAAGGAAACAGCAAAATCAGACAATCAATAATTCGCAAAGTAAGTATCGAACAAGCAATACGGGGCAAAGAAATGTTCAAAGACAACAGACTGGTCAACCAATAAACAAAGTAAGAAACAATCCCACTCAGCGTCCTAACTACGGAACTAATTATCCAACTTCAAAGGTTAATAGCACAAGAAGATAATCCTTAAAAAAGAATCCAGTGGAATTGAAAGAAATCAAAGAATAGGAATTCAACTTCAATTTATTTTTTTCCATAAAATGATAGAATCCTCAACCAATTTTTTAAATAATTATTGTCCGAAATGGTTTCGTGACCATTAATGAACCATAAACCTAAGCTATAAATTAAAAACTGGTGGCCAACCTGCTTCGGATTATCCAATGTACCTTACGACTTGGCTTTTGTAATTGTCAAAGTATAAGTTTTAACAGTTTTATCCTTGGTTGTGATGACGATTGAAAACTGATTGTCGCCATTGGTAAGGGTGGCTTCGTAATCACGTCCATTTTCAACCGGATGGCCATTGATCGTCAAGCTTTCACACGAAGTGTCAAGGATTGTGGGTGTAATCGCAAATGTCTTCACATCAGCATTTACAGAGGCAGAATAATAGGCGGTATAAGGCGCAAACCTTGGGTTCATATTGCCGGAACTGATTGTCAGGTTCCGTAACGCCCCTTTGATCTGGTGGATGTTGTTAAGGTTGTAAATAATGGATGCCGCGCCAACCGTGGCGACATTGCCCAGGGTTGCCATACCTCCAATTGTCCTGCAGAAGGGTACACCGGTTATTGAACCGTCAACCAAACCTTTTGCACAGGAAAGCATTTGCCGGATGTATGCATCGGTAACAGGTTCACGGTTTTCGCCGGTATGTCCAGGTAAGAGAGTCAATTTACCATTCCCTGTTTTATCGATCAGTTGTTGGACAGATTGAATGTACTCTTCAATGGATAAGGCCGACATGAAAAGCCATACGCCACCGGAACCAATGGCATCGCCTGTAAACAAGGTATTCCCATACTTCATGACGATTGAGCCCCATGAATGACCAGGAACACAAATGACATCAATCTCCTTACTATCAAACGGGATCTTGTCGCCATCGGCCACAAACTTGATTTTTCTGGCGTCCTGGCCAAGCATCATCTTTACCGCCTCACTGTCTTCCTTATGTACGTAAACCTTCTTTAACTGCGGTACTCCAACAAAGCTCGCCAGTCCAACGATATGGTCGAAGTGGTTATGCGTAACGAACAGCTCTATGTCACTATTTTTATTTACAAGCACGTTATCCCTGATAAACTCAAATATCTTCCCATCTCCCGCAGCAGCATCTATAATAACTGCTTTATCCTTGCGCTCAATAACATATGCCGTTCCCAATGAATAGTCCCAAACCTCATTGATGTCATTCGCCAATTTCCGTGTCGTGAAAAGGGTATTTGGGGAAATCGCACCATGATTTGTACGTCCGAGGTTCTGCTCAAAAAGCCAGTTATAGATCACTTCATAGTTGTGAAAGGCAGGAAACCATGCGTCATGGGCAGGATTGACACTTCCTAATCCCCAGATGCTCGAATTGTTGCACACACATTTGTTGCCTGCCGCTGTCAACGCTGCCATCGCATTGTTGGCGCCACTTACGGGACTGATCGGATCGTCGATGGAATGGACGACCAGGACAGGCAGGTTTTTAATCGCCGCAAAGGCAGAATTATTCCCAAGGAACGCATCCGCATTGCCACTGATTGGCATGGCGGCTGCAAACAATGTTGGATTTTTAAGGACCATATCCCAAACCCCTGAGCCTCCCATCGAAAATCCAACCACATAAATTCGTTGAGAGTCTATATTCGGGTGATCTGCAATAAATTGCTTCAACAAGGAAAGGACGGTGCTTTGAACAGATCCGGTTTTCCAATCGCTTCCTTTGGGAATTTGGGGGGCAAGCACATAGACCGGATTCTTGGCCAAATGATCTGGCTCTACCCAAATTGTGGCACATTCGGTCGTGACCAACTGGCTTTCATTGTCTGTCCCACATTCGTTTTCTCCGTGCAGGTACAGAATAACAGGTAATTTTTTGTTTTGATTGGCCTGCGCCGATGGTTCAAAAAACCGATATGGCAAAAGGTTCCCACTGCCATCCTTGTATTTTGAAGCTTTAAACAGGGGAGTCATCTTCAATGCTTCGGGACTAATGGTTTTCGGAGAATTGACCGGTTTGAAGGCATATAAAAACCAAGAGGCCAATAAAACCAACAAGGAAAATGCCATTGTTGAAAACGAAAAGTATTTTCTGCTCATTTTATTATCGTTTTATGGGCGGGAAAGTTAGCCCGAATGTATTTTTTTAAGTGGGAGTCACATTTTTTTCAAGTTCTGAATTAATTGGGATTCAGTCGCATTTGTAATCCATTGTAAATTAAGTGATTATAATATATCCCCCCTGCCCCCCTTTATGAAAAGGGGGAGTCGTTCAAACGAAATTGGTTTCCTTTAAAATGTTTTCAGGAATATTTTGACAAAAGGGACTAGCATTTTTTGATCCTTTTTATTTGCATTCAATCCATAATTTATGACATTCTTTCATTATTTCATTCCTTAATTCCTTCATTTTTTAATTCCTTCATTACCAACTTATTGGAAAATAATCTTTTAAAAATTTCCCGCACCAGTGTTTGCCGGTATTTGCGCCATCGATAAACGGATCACAAACACGTGCCGCACCGTCAACAATATCTAATGGCGGTTGAAAATCGTGGACCTGTTGTTTGTGCTTTGCCAATTCCGCAGGATCTTCATCGGTGACCCATCCGGTGTCCACTGCATTCATAAAGATCCCATCCTTGGCAAGGTCGCTCGCGGCAGTATGGGTCATCATGTTGAGGGCCGCTTTGGCCATGTTTGTATGTGGGTGGCGGTCGGCTTTCTTGAAACCATGAAACTTCCCTTCCATGGCCGAGACATTGACAACATGCTTTTTGCCAGTATAGTCTTTCCGCATCAATTCTGTCAGACGGTTGCAAAGCACAAATGGGGCGATTGAATTGACCAACTGGACCTCTACCATTTCGAGTGTTTCGATTTGTCCGAGCCTGAGACGCCAGCTATTTGTTTTTCTCAAATCGACCTGTTGTAGATCGGCATCCAATTTGCCTTCTGGGAATACTTCCCCCGCTTCAATCGAATTGTCGAACTTATAGGGAACTTGCGAAAGTTGTGCCGAAGCCCGGATGCCGATTCCCGGTACCTGCCCGTTCCAGGTCACTGCCAACCCTTTCTGCGATTCAGAACCAGACGGATTAAAATTCTCAATCTCCTTCAGGCACTGTTGGTGATGTGACAGCAACAATTGAACCTCATTTGAATGTTCATTGTGTGGGAGCAGCTCATTGCCCATCAGATGCGCATAGAAACGTGCTGGCCGCCGGACAGTTTGAGCCGCATTATTGATCAGAATATCAAGTCTTTGGTATTTCTGTTCCACGTAAGTGGCAAACAACTCCACACTTGGGATATGCCTTAAGTCGAGCCCGTAAATGTGCAGGCGGTGGCTCCAATCCGAAAAGTCTTTTTCTTTTGCAAACCGGATGGCCGAATCTGCCGGAAAGCGGGTCGTCGCGATCACAATGGCACCCGAGCGCAACATCATCAACGTTGCATGGTACCCAATCTTGAGCCTTGATCCGGTAATAAGTGCCACCTGACCGGTCATGTCGCAGGTTTGGAACCGCTTCGCATAATTCAGGTCGCCGCACGCTGTACACATCGAATCGTAGAAATGGTGGATCTCGGTATATAGTTTTTTGCAGACATAGCAATTTTGTTCAGACGATAGAAAGTGTTTCTCCCTTTCAACTTCAGGTGCTGGTAGTGCAATTTGGGCTGGTGCTTCAAACACGCTCATGGTCCGTGCGCTTCGTATGCTTGTAGCGGCACGAGCCTTCCGGTTATCGGCAATTTCACCTTGTCTCCGGGCAACCTTGACACTTTTGTTCCGCTTGTAAATCTCGGCTTTGTGGGGCCTTGTAATTTGCCCGGCAGCCTTCATCAATTTGAGACGCTGTTCTTCCGACAAATGGATCAGTTGATCGCCGTTGTGAAGTAAATGTTCCAAAACTGTAATACAGTTGTTAATTTCTGCCTCGGTCAATCTCCCTTTTTGTTCCGTCCTATCCTCCATTGCGATCACATCTTGCTTAAGCCGCAAAGATAAGGATGTTTCGGATGCGGATCGTGTTTTTCTTTCTTTGATCAGGAATCCTATCAGAGTTTGATTGAAAGTTCCAGATGGCCACCAAAACCCAGTTCAATAATTTTTTGAAGTGTAGAAATACGGGCTTCCTTAATATTGTTTTCGATCTTAGAAATATACGATTTTGTTGTGCCGACTTTTTCAGCAAGCTGTTCTTGTGTCATACCTTTTTCAATTCGAGCATCATGGATTAAAGCTCCAATTTTAAAATTTTCGTAACCTGCTTCGAGTTCGTCACGCTCTTTTGTTCCGATTTTTCCGTAGTTTTTTTCTTTAAACTCTTCAAGAGTTGTTAAGTTTTTATTTTTCGATTTCATATTCTGCTTTTATTTTTTTGATTGTTGGTCAAAGAAGTTTTGGAAGTAGTCTTTGAAAAACGTAATCTGTCGATATTTCTGTTTTTTATCCACTTTGCAAAGATAGAAATGTTTCCCTAAAGTGAAACACGAAAATATAAAAAATATTTAATCATCCGCGATTGCCGGGTCTATTAGAATTGCATATAGCTCGTTTATTTAACAGTAAACATGCTTAATACTGTCCAAAGATTAGGTTGCCTTATGTAGTATAAAAAAGTAATACAATAACCAATATATCAATATATTAACCTGCTTTTTCCTTCAGGTCCATAGCAGAAATAATCCGGCCTTCGTCAGAATCTTTCATCGACTGGTCAATTTCCAGATTAAATTGTTCGATACTCATTGGTTCCAAAGTTTTCTCGAATTGCTCTGCCTTCTTATTTCTAAGAAAATTCTCCAATCCACTGATTATCTCTTCATTTTGTAACCGAAGGAACTCCTGGACAAATGTTATTTTTCTAGTCTGTAAGTCCATAATCTTTTTTTGTAAAAGTAAAAAATCTCAACGACTATTAAAAGAGGCTTTTCATAGCGTTTTTCATTCCTTCATTTTGATACTGTATTGGCCTGTTGACTCATTAAAACTGAATTTAAGTTTTTCGAAGGATGGCATACCCGAAAACAGGGTCAATTTCCAATTGTTTGTGTATCCCAACGGTTCGGCCGGAATGCCCCAGCGATGGTCGATGTGCCCATTACCATTTTTATCATGGACTACCATGGCACCATATTCCCCATACATCAGACTGTCAACCACCACAATGGCTTCCCGGTTCGTAATTTTGGCTTTTACCAGCCTGAAAGGATTTGCCGGAACTTTATCTTCCTTGCGGAACAATTGCACCAAAACCTGGCCCTCATCATCGGCAAACCCTGATACTTTAAAGGTTAGGAAACCCATTGATTTTGAGCTTTGTGCAGTTATGTCAGGTGCAAGAAAAAGCAGGATACCTGAAAGGATTAAAATTATTTTTTTCATTTTTAATTCTATTTATTCGTACGACAATGCTTTATGGGTAGGTACATCGATGGCCGATTTTGCAGGGATCCGGCTTGCCATCCAACCAAAAAGGATCGTTACTGCAAAGGTGATCAAAAAACCCGACAGGCTAAAGGCACTTTGAAGTATTGCTTCCTTGCCCAGCATCAGGTTCCCAAAGAAAACGGCGGCCAATTTGCTCAAAGGCCACGAGATCAACAGTCCGAAGACAATGCTCAACCAACTGGTAATCATGCCTTCCATGACAAACAGCGAATAGATCTTCTTCGGTGTGGCACCAATCGCCCGCATCACACCGATCTCCCTGGTCCTTTCCATGATGTTGATTCCCGTGGCAGAAGCCATTCCGATCGCACTTACAACAAGTACCAGAAATGACAACAACACAATGGAGGTCAGGATGATGTTCAAATGGTCGTAAATAATCTTTACGCGTTCTGCTTGCGACATCACATAAAGAACATGCAGGTCGGATTTGGAAATCGATTTTTCAATCTCTTTTTTCAATTCAATGACCTTCGAATAATCATTCTCCCTCGCCACAAAAATAAGGGTATTCACCAAATGGTCCGGATTGAAAATGGCATCAAACTGTTCAAGATCGACATAAATTTTTGCCCGTTCGAACTGTTCGGTAACCCCCACCAATTTCGCATTCACATTTTTATTTCCAACTGTCAGGGTCAGGGTTGAGCCAAGAGCCGGATTCTTGTAAACTGCCATTGCCTGTTGGTTCAGCACCACTTTAAAATCGGCTGATTTACTGATCCACCTCCCTTTATTGATCCTCAATTGAAGCAGCTTTGTGTCGCATGGAAGGGCAATTATCCCCGCACCTTTGTCGGTAGAGATCACCTTTGACTGGATTTCGCCACGACCACCTACCCATGTTTCGACCTCTTTCACATTGTCCAACGATTTGAACCATTGCATGGCATCCTCCTTTGAAATCGGATTGTTCAAAGCAACCTGGACATCATAGCGCATTTCGTTTTTTAATCCCGAGAGCAGGTTCCACAACGATTGCCTGACATTAAACCCAGTGCTAAAAATAGCTACCCCCAACGCCATGGCCAATATGGTAATAGTTAACCGCTTGCTGTTTCGCAATGAATTACGGATGGCAAGAATGAGCGAATTGGAAAGTGACAACTTTTTCAGGAAGCCAAATTCGCGCTGCGCAACATTTTGGGAAATGCCATAATCGCTCAATGCCTCTTTGACCGATATTCGGGTTCCTTTCAGCAAGATCGAAAAAGATAACAAGATGGGAAGCAATACACTGGCAGCCATTAATCCTGCATACACGGAATGGGGAAGGGTAGTGGTAAGGATATTGAAATTCAGTTTGCCGGCCACAAAATAGGAGAAGGCGTTTCCCGATGCAACCGACAGCGGCACGGCAACAACTCCGGCACTCAAACCCATCAGGACGAGCATGGCAACGTAAATCTGGAATACCTGACGTTGTGTACCGCCAATCGCCTTTAGGATTCCGATTTGCCGCACCTGACTTGCCATTACCGATTTCATCAACTGGGAAACCAACACCGCCCCCATGATAAATGCCAGCAAACCGATGGTGCCAATCAGAAACAATAAGGTATTCAATTGCCACTGGTGCGGGTGTTCGTTGAATCGTGGAATTTCAACCGAACTGATGGTTATCCCTTTGGCATCTAATTCGTTGGCCAAAATGTCTGATATTTTCTTTACATCCGCTTCGTTGTGGACGTTGTTCAACCGGACGATCAACCGCTGGTTATTGGGCAGACCGGTGATCTGGCTGTAGGTTTTCATGTCGGTATAGGCGTAAATAAAAGCATCCTGGGTGGCCGGGGCCTGAGCCGGGTCGAAGCAGATCCCGCTTACCTTTACGGTCAGGATCTTGCCTCCAACTCTTATGCGCGGCTCTTTACCGGTATCGATATTGGAAACTTTCTTTCCATCACGCTCAACCAAAAGGGTTCCGGCTTCAGGAATTTTATTGCCCGTTTCCTGGAATACCTGGGCGACATTAATCTTTTCAAAATCCTCTACGCCAAAGAGCCAGAGCGGAATCCAGACATTGGGGTAAACCTCGATCCGGTGCAACGAAAAATCTCGCAATTCGGCTGTTTCGACCTCTGGCAGGTCGATGAACTGCTGCAGGTTCAATTCATCAAATTTCGCGGAATGAAAAATGACCTGAGCCGGACGTGTTCTTTGATAATTGGTATTCAGGTCTTTGGTCAGGATAAAATTGGAGACGAAAACAGTACCCACACCCCAGATTCCCAGGATCAGCGCAAAGACGACCAAAAATGTACGTTTCGGATTGACCAGCAAATCGCTGAACGTTTTCTTAAACTTCATATTCATGACGGTTAGTTTAAAGGATTTTGGTTTTCAATTTCTCCATCCAGCAGGTTTACAATGCGCTTGTATTTTAGGGCGCTGTTTTTTTCATGGGTGACCACGATAACCGTTTTACCGGAATGTGCCAGCGAACTGAAAATGGAATTGATCGAATCGGCGGTTTTGCTGTCGAGGTTGCCGGTTGGCTCATCGGCAACGATAATTTCGGGGTTATTGGCGAGGGCACGGGCAATGGCTGCCCTTTGTTGTTCGCCACCCGACAAAGCAGATGGCATTTTGTTTGCATGGCTTGCAATCCCCACCAATTCAAGCAATTCATTGACACGTTTCGACCTGTTGGCTTTAGGGATCACATCGACAAACTCCATGGCAAGCAGGACATTTTCCCTGATCGTAAGGGTTGGGATCAACTGGAAAAACTGAAAGACGATGCCGATGTTCTGTCCCCGCCATTTTGCGAGTTTGCTTTCGTTTAACCCGCCAATTGCAATTCCGTTGACCTGCACTGTTCCATTGGTGGGATGGTCAATGCCGGTAATCATGTTCAGCAGGGTCGATTTTCCACTGCCCGATTTACCTGTAATGGCAAGGTATTCACCTTTTTCGACGGAAAGGGAAACGTTTTTCAGGGCAGTAAATGTCCGTTCTTTCGATCGGAATTCTTTTGTAATGCCCTGAAGCGATAAAATTGGATGATTCATTTTTGTTGTCATTAAAAGATTTGAATTAATGACACAAAGGTGGGAAGCCTCAGCGGAGTTCAATTTGCATTTCCTGTGTTGTTGTTTGCAAATCTTGCGAATTTAAGGGAGGGATTGTTTTGGAGGAAATTCTATTTTGAAAAAGTTGGTTCAATGTTGATTTTTATTTTTTCTTTTTAGTAGTAAGGAAATCAACAAGTTATCAGCTCTTAACCTGCCGCATTTTGCGTGATCATCTTCCTGACGTCAGGAAAATGATATTCTACTAACTCGCACTTATACAGATGGTTATACGTTGTATGATTTTTTCAAAGTTTTACCCAATAATAATCTTAGTCATTAAGTCCCAATTCCTTTTTGGCTCTTTCCCAACGTCCACTTTTTGCCAATTTCACTAGATTGTCAACATCCTTCTCTGTTGCTGTTGATTTTGAAGTCAGTTCTTCATATCGCAGGTAATCAAGTATGGTCTGAATCCTTGTTGTTTTAGTACCTGCCTTAAATCGGACGAGTATTTCGTCATTGTATCTTTCTACTTTCATTTTTTTTTCAAATTTGATGAAAAATAAGCCAAAACCCAAAGTGATAAATTGAAACCAATGGGTCAACATCTTCCGGATTACCCTGATATTTTGTTTTTCAGATCCATTTGTTCATGCAGTATCCTTTTTTTTGCTTTTAATTCTTCTAAATGCGATTCAGGATTGAAATGATAAGCTATTCCGCTTTCAATCCCTTCCTGAATAGCATCCTTTAATGCAACAAGCCTATTTTCTTACCATTTTATTTCGTATCCGGTTGCCATTATCTCGTTGATAAAAGGATCCCCTTTTTTGAAGTAATCGGAGTTGAAATGATGAACTTCGATTAAAGGGAATTTGATGTTTATCATTGAAGTTAACCGATTGTTGTAAATGAAATTATTTGTAAACGCACTGGATATTAGTGCAATATCAATATCTGAAATTTCCCTTTGTTCGTTTTTAGCTATGGAACCAAAAAGTATCGCCTTCTCTATGTTGATTCCATATTTTAAACACTCCAATATGAAATTAGTGGCCTGTTTTATTGCAATTTCCCGCGTAAGCATAGTATCATCTCCTTTGTCATGGCATTCCTCGTTTGTGCATTCCATATAAAAAACAAACTTTTAATCTCTTGAATAACTGCGAAAGTACAAATTTTCAGGTACAAATGAACAGATAGGGGCAGTGTTTTAAAAGGAGTGGTAAGAAAATTTAAATTGAAGCCGAACTACATCACGATAGCGGCGAAGTTCTGTAATTGTCTAATAAAGTGAAGGCTGGTCTTTGAGCTATTCTATTAACTTTGATCAAACACCCTCAGTCGTGCCTTCATTATTCTTCTCCTTTGAACTTTTTAACTGCATACAAACATCATTCAGTATTCCGCCACAAACTATTGCCACGAACAGCCAGCCGCCAGTTGCCAGAAGCCAGCCGTTTTTCAACGTTCCAAATTATTTTTTTGTAAATCCTTTGTTCACAAAACATTAATTCCTATTTTGTAAGCCATTTTGTTAGTTTGGAAAACCTTGACACGGCAATGTAATACAAATTGTATGTATTTTTATATTAGATAATTACAGGCGAAATATTTTGGAATATGATCAACCTTAAATAAAAGACAATCAATATGAATTTAAAATGTACTTTAGGATTTCATACCTGGGACGGCTGTACATGCACCGGATGTGGCAAAGTTCGTGACGAACAACACGACTGGTCAAAGGATTGTGAGAAATGTTCCAAATGTGGAAAAACAAGGGAAAACCAACACGACTGGTCAAAGGATTGTGAGAAATGCTCCAAATGTGGAAAAACCACGGAGAACCAACACGACTGGTCAAAGGATTGTGAAAGATGTTCCAAATGTGGAAAAACCAGGGAGAAACATCATAACTGGACAAAGGATTGTGAAAAGTGTTCCAAATGTGGAAAAGCCAGGGAGAAACAACACGACTGGTCAAAGGATTGTGAGAAATGCTCCAAATGTAGAAAAATCAGGGTGAATCATCACGACTGGTCAAAGGATTGTGAAAAATGTTCCAAATGTGTAAAAACCAGGGTGAACCAACACGACTGGTCAAAAGATTGTGAGAAATGTTCCAAATGTGGAAAAACCACGGTGAACCAACACGACTGGTCAAAG
>CAIYPA010000414.1 GCA_903927965.1 uncultured Bacteroidia bacterium
GAAATTGCTCATAGCATTCAAATGTACCCTTGTTCCATCGCTAAGAAGAAGGGTGAATTCCCCTCCCCTTGGAATCCTCAGGATATTGAAAATCGGATGTATTGTTTCACCTTTAGACGATTTTGCATAATTCAATTTTCCGTTACCCCTTTCGATCAATGTTCCATCTTTTTCCTTAATCACCTTATTCGTGGACGAATCAAGTACGATCGACTCACCGTTATTTAAGGTCAGGATAGCTTTTTGTGAGCCAGGACGGATTTGGCTTACTGGAATAGAAGAGATGCCCGCCTTTTTTGAAAAATCATTTGAGTACCAAAAAATTCCACCTGCGAGCAAAACCGGCAAAATCATGGCCGCAGCATAACCCAATATTTTTTTGTAGAGATAAATCTTTTGATTTCGCTTAATTATTGGCAGTACCTTTCCCCATTGTCTTTCAACATCAATATTTTGAACCGCACTGGCCCATTCTGCATAGTTGGTTGAATTTTTAATCCGAATATAGAGTGAACGATTCTCAGCACTTGCCGCAATCCAATCAATAAGCAGTTGATTATCAGAAGCGTTCAGTTCTCCCCTGATTTCTGCCTTGATTAACCTGGCAATTTCGTTGTAAGTTGTGAAATCGTTCATTTATAGCATATCCCTGACCCAAGGAAGTTAATTAGTTTAATGGTAAAGCACCCAGGTTCAAAAAGTGGGTGACACGATCGCACATCTTTTTCATTGGCATTTAGTATTGCGACTGGCGGCTTGGGAAAGGCAACTGGCTATTGGCAACTGGCTTCTGGCTATCCTGCATCAAATACAATTAAGGAATCGAACATTCAGTGATGATCCAAATTTGATATGTGCCAGCTGCAAGCTGCCAGTTGCCAGTGACTAAGAACCAATTTCACTTCAAGATCAACCCAAATAAGATAAACACATTTTCTTTCAGGTCATGGCGCAATGAATCGAAAGCCCTTTGTTTCAAGGTCTTTACTGTATTGACTGAAATTTGTAACTGATCGGCGATTTCGTGGTTCTTAAACCCATCCAGTGATAGTTCGATTACCTTCCTTCCCTGGGGGGAAAGGTTTCTGATTGCAGTATATATTTCATGATAAATTTCCGTTTCGATCAGGTTGTCCCTGAAAAAAATTCCTGATTCCAAGCTCTCAAAGTTGAGTTTCATCCGGTTCTCATGGTCGCGCAAGTAGTTAAGGCTCCGGTTTTTGGCATACTTAAACAGGTACGATTTGGCTGCATCGATTGAATCGACCTCCCCAATTCTATTCCATAAATAAACAAAGGCGTCCTGACAAATGTCAAGAGAAGTATCACGATCATTAAGGTACTTGTTGGCAAACTGGCACAATCCGGGATAAAAACTTTCAAAAAATAATTTAAAAGCAGTTACCTTCCCTTCCTTGATTTCCCGTATTAATTGGCCTGAATCCATAAATTTAGGCCAGTTACATTAAACCTGACCTTCCTGTTAGAGATATATTTGTATCGAAAAATCAAAAGTAGCATTTTGATTCAAATATCCGATAATTTTATTTCAACAGGTCCTTTAAATTGTCCCTCCTGAGGAATTGTCAGGCTTCCTGTCACGATTCGGGTTCGACATATATTCGACCTCCCCCAATAAGATATTTGCTACACTCTTATCATAACCTTGCCTTATTAACAAATTTAATCGCCTATTGTAATTGTATCCACGATCCTTCCAACTGTTGATCTGTTTAAATATTTGTTTCTTTTTTCGGGTACCTGGCATACTTTTTCTATTATGGTGGATCAAGATTAACCGGATGAAAAAACCCAGAAATATGAGAAATACGATAGCTCCAATTTGCAAAAGCAAAACCTTCATTTTTGTTTTACATTAAATCGTTTAATAGTCCATTTTCAATAACTAAAAAATGAAGAAGGCTTAAACATCTAATTTTAAGCATTTTCAGTTAAAAAATTAAGCAGCATTTTTTAATTCAACAAGTCAAGTTATTTTGTAAACAGAAAACTAACGAGCAAAGTTAACACTATTTTGACTAAGGCAACATTAAATTTTTAATATTGAGCATTGGATGTCAGGAATTGCCATTTGCCAACTGTCCTTTCGATTTTTCCTTCCATCAAAATATAGCCATTCCGCTAATCCAAAATCCTCAATCCTTTCACAGGTAGTTTTAACCCCAAAAATTACAGCTTCATTCAACTTTCTACCGCAAATCTCTTTTCACAAATTAGTTTTATCCCAAAATCAAAAAAATAAAACAAAATTTGATAAATAGCCATTATGAAAACTCAAATCAGAAGAATTTTAGCAAGTGTTCTCGCAATCCTATGGATTGCATCAAACGTAAATGCCCAGAGCGATATGGGTGGAGATACAGGTATGATTAAAGGGACCTTAAAAGAGAATGGTTCATCACCCATAGAATTTGCAAGTATCGTCCTGTACCGCACAACCGACTCCAAAATGACAACCTGGACAGTTTCAGACGCCAATGGAGCTTTTCAATTAAGCAAAGTCCCTGATGGCCAGTATTATGCAACCATAAGCTTATTGGGCTATAAACCGTTGAAAATTAACGACCTGATCATTAAAAGAGGTTCCAACGAGAAAAATCTGGGAAATCTAAATCTCGAAACTGAAGTTTCAGCGATTGGTGAGGTCACCATCACTGCCGAAAAGAAATCGATGGAATTAAAAATTGACAAAAAAGTCGTCAATGTTTCCAAGGACATCACAGCCACAGGAGGAACATCGGTTGATCTGCTCAAGAATGTCCCTGGCGTTGCCGTAGAGGTTGATGGGACTGTAAGCCTCAGGGGTAATTCAAGTGTTAGTATCCTTGTCGATGGACACCCTACAAGCATAGATGCCACCCGCTTGGACCAGATCCCCTCTTCAGATGTTGAAAGTATCGAGGTAATCACCAATCCTTCAGCAAAATACAATCCTGAAGGTGCAACAGGTATTATCAACCTTAAATTAAAAAAGAAAAAAGCTGCCGGATTAAACGGAATGGCATTGTTCACTTCGGGGACCAATCAAAAATATACGGGCTCGTTAAACCTGAATTATAGCACAAAGAACTTAAACCTTTATGGTACCTACAATGGCAGGTACATTGAGATGGAATCGGAAAGGTATCTGCTTCGTGAGGCTTTTTCCAGTACACCAACTTTTATGCAACAAAACTCAAACAGTGCCATTGTCATTCATTCCAAAAGCCTAAAATTCGGATTTGACTGGATGATCAATTCCAAAAATTCGATTACCGCTTCCTTGCAGACCAACCCCACAAAGAAGAACGATGGTGACCTTACGAAAACCTTGTACATGGACAAACTGCTGAAATTGACCAACTCCAATCTGGCAAACAATGTTGAGAACAGCGATGAAACAGCCAACGATTATCTATTGAGTTACAGGAAGAAGTTCGACAAAAAAGGGGAAGAATTGACCATTGATTATGGTTATACAAATTCCAATCTTACCATGGAACAACCTCAACTTTATACCTATCCCGATTCGGCCAGTAAATTTACGGTGTTTACCGATTCAAGGAAATACAATTCAAACCTTCAGATCAACTGGGTTTTGCCATTGGGTAAAAGTTCAAAACTTGAATCGGGGATTCAAAGCATCCTACGAAGCCAGGACAACAATTACAGCAGGAGCAATTTCATCAATTCGGGTCCAGTTGATGTTGTCTCCCAGCGCAACCATTTTATTTATGACGAACAGTTCCATGCTGTATATGGCACTTTCTCGACAACAGTAAATAACTTCTCGATCATGGCCGGTGCAAGATTGGAAGAAACATATACCCATGCCCTTCAAAAAATCACCAATGAAGATAAAAACTTGAACTACTTTAATTTCTATCCAAACCTGCACCTTAACCAAAAGTTAGGCGAAACCGAAAATCTTCAGTTCTCATATAGCCGTCGCATTCAAAGACCAACTTTGGAGAATTTGAACCCATTTGTTGACCAGTCAAATCCAGATGTATTGCGAACGGGAAACCCTGATTTAAAACCCGAATACATCAACTCTTTTGAGACTGGGTACTCCAATTACTGGAAGAAAACTTCATTCAGCTCCACCTTGTTTTACAGGAGGACAAACAATGCCATCAACAGGATGGTCGTCCTGGATGCAAACAACATTTCGCATATGTTTCCGCAAAACCAGTCATTGGGCGAGAGTTACGGAATTGAGTTCACTTTGGAGCAGACCATTGCCAAATGGTGGAAAGTCAATGGCAACCTGAGTATCTTCCGCAATACGATCAAAGGAAACAACCTCGAAAACAGCAACTTCTCCTCAACAGCAAGGATGATGTCAACCTGGTCGCCTTCCAGGACATTATCAATCCAGCTTTCTGGTTCCTACCGTGGACCGCAGGTTGCAGTCCAAAGCAAAACTAATTCATCATGGTCGGCTGACATGGCAGTAAAAAAAGACCTGCTTAAAAACAAGATGTCCCTGGCATTCAGGGTAAGCGATATCTTTAATACCTTGAAGAACAGCTACACCGCTTGGGGAACCAATTTTATTGCCGACAACTGGCGAAAACCTGAAAGCCGGATTGGATACATCAGCCTGACCTACAATTTTGGACAGGGTTCCAAATCCAAAGGCAAACAAGCAGTTGACAATGGTTATCTTGGGAACGATGCCCTGAACTTTTAAGTTTTACCTTGACCGGATCTCACGCCGCATAAACGAGACATACGATAAAGCAAAACAAAGTACAGTGGCTGCAATGAGTCCGGTAACTTGTGGCCACACCATTAAAAGGCTTTGGGATAATGGCAGGGGTCCAGGAATTGTCCCGTAAACCTGTTCCATTGTCAAAGGCCCAAGGCTTCTGACAGCAGGCATAAGCAATGTAGTTGTCGCTTCGGTAAAGAGCTGATTGGGCATAACCCGTAACAATCCCAATCTAAACGATTCAAATACATAGATATACCGATCTGTTGACATCGCCGATGGAGTGTAGGGTTTGATCGCCAGGTTCACGATCATCCCATAGAAGATCGTGAAAAACAACCAGACCGCTATTCCCGAAAGGGCAGATGTGGCTGGTTGCCTGAACCTTACAGAAAACAGTACAGAAAGGTTCAACCAAAATGCAACATACAGGATACTGAGGATAATAAAACAGAGGATGCGGAAGAACTCTTCAACAGTGGGAGGAATTCCAATGGCAATCAACCCAATCCCCATCACAAGAAAAACCAAAGCGAAAAACATAACACTGATGACGATCAAAGCCGCTAAAAATTTGGCATTCAGCACATAATCCCGGTAAATAGGTTGTGCCAATATTCTGCTTAGCGTACGGTTGTTTTGCTCTGAATTCACTGCGTCAAAACCAAGGCTGATACCAAGCAATGGCCCCAGAAAACTGATAAAGACCATAAAAGGTGGAAGTGTGCCATCGGTCAATGTAAAGAGTTTCAGAAAGAAAAAAGCCCCTTCCGGGTCGCCTGGTTTAACGGCTTTGCCAATGTTTGACAAAGCAGTAAACAGTGAAGCAAAGCAGGTTAAGGCAATAATCAGAACAAGGAGAACAAAACGCCAGCTCCTCACATGGTCGGATATCTCTTTGTTCAGGATGACACTGAACGGATGGAGGACTTTAACATCATTGTTCATCCCATCCTTTTCACTCTTTGGAGTCATCGATTTAAAAAAACTGAATGTATTTGTCAACCTGTCCATTAAAAAACCGGCAGGTTTTTTATCTGTATTATTCATGACTTTCACCTCCTTCAAAATAGCGATAGTAAATATCATCAAGTCCGTACTCTTTCTTGTTCAGATAGATCAATTTTTCACCTGCCTCAACCATTGCTTTTGCAATTTCAGAAGTTGCATCGCGTGAGCAGGCAATTTGAAAAATACCATTTTTGACCTCAACATCAATGATCCCTTCGATTTCTTTCAGCAGGTCCATTAACCACCCGGAGGAATCTGATTCTTCTGAATCATGTTGTGAATCAGCAACCTCCTTTGAAATGCCAACTTCTATTACAAACTGGCTTTTTGTGAACAATTTTCTGGAAAGCGTCGGGATATCCCCTTCCGCCAATAATCTGCCATTTACAAATAATCCTACCCGGTCGCAAACCTGTTGTACATGGTGCAGGTCGTGGGAGGAAAAAATAACGGTAAGCCCTTCTGCCCGGCTCAATGTGACAATCAACTCGATGAACTCCTTTACCCCTGTTGGATCGATTCCCAAAGTTGGCTCATCAAGAATGATCACTTCTGGATTTTTGATCAGGACGTCGGCCAATCCAAGCCGTTGCAACATCCCGCGTGAATATTTGCCTGTTTTTTTTCCGGCCACTTCCGTCAAACCAACAAGTTCAAGCAACTGATCGATTTTTGTCACTGCCTCCCATCTTGAGAGTCCGTTTAACATTGCCGTGAACATCAGGTTTTCGTAGCCTGAACGGTTTGAATAAAACCCAACATCCTCTGGCAGGTAACCAACTATTCTTTTTACCTCGATCGGTTTTGTAGTAGGATCAATACCACAAACACTTGCCATACCGGAAGTTGGTTCGGTCAATCCAAGCATCATCAGGATCGTTGTCGATTTTCCTGCACCGTTCGGGCCAAGCAAGCCAAAAATCTCGCCTTTCCGGATGGTCAGGTTAAGTTGATCTACAGCCGTAAATGACCCGTATTTTTTGGTCAGATCAATCAGCTCAATAATATTTTCGGCCACAATTTACCTCCTTCCGTATTTTCGGAACAGATAATAGACACTTCCCAAAGCAACCAGAATGATCAAAACGCCTACCCAACCCCAAAACATTGGCGTTTCAACAGAGAACCTGAAAGAGATTTTTGAAGAGGCTTCAGGCGTTTTTGCCTCAAAAGTAGCCTGATAATCACCAGGGATCGCTTTTTTGTCGGCTTTTACAGTAACATAAAGGTGGGTCGATTGGCCGGCAGGAAGTTTATCCACTTTTACTGGGTTAAATGTAGCTGTCCAGTTCACTGCGGCTGCGGCTTCCGGTTTTATATCGGTAAGCTCAGAAGATCCTGTATTGACGATAACGAGGTCCAATTGTTTCGTTTCGCCGGCTGTAATATCGGAACTTAACAAGCCAGTTGGGGTATTCAATTCCATGCTATAGGAACCGGTAATCACAACTTCGAGCTCCAGATCAGTCGATGAAGAGCCAGACGAAACATTGACAGGTATCTTGTACTTTCCGGCCGCAGTTTTCTCAGGTGCTTTTATTTCGATACCAATGGCCTGTGTACTATTCGGTTCCGCTACAACTGAAGTTACGGGTTGGTAGTTGGCTTTGAAAGTCACGGTCCAGCCACGCGGAGTATTCGACATAAAAGCATATTGCTGTTTATCGGCGGTCCGGTTTTTCAGGTTGGCATTGAAAGTGAAGGTTGAGCTTAC
>CAIYPA010000415.1 GCA_903927965.1 uncultured Bacteroidia bacterium
ATTAGCACTTTGTCCATAAAAAGCCGATCCAGCGAAAAGTAATATTAGAAAAGACTGAAGAAAAATTTCCTGGTAAAATTTTATTAATAGTCTCATATATAGTTTATTATATTTGCATCTGATGGATTGAAGGAAGGATTGTTTTTTGCTAATCCTGATTGATATTTTTGTTATTCTGATTGATTCTTATTTCGTTTGAAAAAACAGGGACAGCTTTAGTAAAAGATGTCCCTGTATTGAAGAGGTTATTTAATAACTATTAAAACCACCCTGGATTCTGCGCCAAAGGTTTATCCTTGTTGGTGTCGATTACCGTTTGTGGAATCGGCCACAAATTAAAGTTTTTGGTCAATGTGGTTCTTGGATCATCCCAATAAGAATACTTCTTAATGCGGTCAACAGCCACAGTACCACCCATTCGTAACAGTGTGTTCCAACGGGTTTCTTCATAAACCAGTTCACGTGCACGTTCGTCCAGTATCAAATCGACGCTGACATCCGCAGCAGTAACAAGATAAGTACAATTGGCACGATTACGGATAAGGTTAATGTCAAGAGCTGCACCAACCTTATCGTTCAAACGCATTTTGGCTTCCGCGCGAAGTAGGATGGTTTCGGAGAGACGAAATATGTATTCGCCCCTGAACAGGTTGCTCATGTTTTCACCATCGGCAACACCTGTATATTTATCGGTTGCAATCTTGCATGAAACAGGATAAACCTGAGTTTTGGCAGCATCAACAGCATCTTTGGCCTGACCGTCGCGATACAGGATACTCCATGGAATCACCTTTCCAAAATAAGTCGTATTTGCTGGAACATTTCCTAAAAATGTACGACGAAAAACCGCCTCTGAATTGCGCATATCAGCAGCCCATTTGTCCGAATAAATAAGGTCACGGGTGTACATGTTCGGAATCGCCTGTGCAATTCCACGACCACCAACATCCTCAAGTGTTCCAGTGGCAATTGCCGACATCGGATCGCGGAATACACCGCCAAAAACGCGGGAATAAGGGAGAAATGACTCTTTATCCTCCACTTTATATGCGGCATAATTGACTTGAGTTGACCAGATGGCCTCCTTGTTTCCCGCTTGAAAATCCTGGTTTCCTTCCTGGAAAAGATCCCAGTAAACATTGGCTGTGATTGGAAAACCTGCTTTTGAATAGAGACGGTCTGAAGTTTGGGTTGCAATTGTATTGGCGAAGTAATAATCGGGGTTTTGCGTTGAACGGGTCCCGAAACGACTTGTCATTAAACTGTAGGTACCGCCGTCAATAACAGCATTCCCGTATTCAACAGATTTTTGATAGGCGGCTTTTGGATCTGTGCCATCAGCCTCATTGGCTAAGCCCTTGTCGAGATACAACTGACAGAGCAAATGCTGGGCAGCCCCTTTGGTCAAACGTCCTTTGATCGTGGAAGTAACAGGCAGGTCAACCAATATAGCCTCCAGTTCATCAATAGCGAATTGATAAGTTTGTACACGGGTTGCCCTTTCAAAATCATACCTTGGAGCGGTTACGATCTCTTTTACAATAGGCACGCCACCAAACAACTCTCCCAGATTGCGATACGAAAAAGCACGGAAGAATCTTGCCTGGGCCAAAACGTATGCTTTGTCGGTTTGAGAA
>CAIYPA010000416.1 GCA_903927965.1 uncultured Bacteroidia bacterium
GCAGGATACCGGGAATTGGGAAAACGATACGCCGAAAAGATGCTTTCGATAGTTGGGATTAAAACCACCAGACCATAATTGTCAATAGCCTATATCATAATTAGTTACAAATATAAAAGATAAAATGCAAAAATATTTTTACACTGCCCTGGCATTGCTCAGTTTGATTGTTTTAAAACCGGATGTGCTTGAGGCTCAGGATAAAACCGATCCCTCTTTTTATCAGGAAGTTAAAACTTACACCAACCCGGTTTTGCCTGGCGATCATCCCGATCCAACTTTGCTGAAGGTTGGTGATGATTTTTACCATTGCGGTTCAACTTTCCATTTTACGCCGTATATGCCTGTTTATCATTCAAAAGATCTGGTGCATTGGGAAGTAATCGGGCGCGTGTTGCCCCTATCAAAGGCAAAATGGGTTTCCGATCGTCCTTCGACAGGGATCTGGCAGGGAGCGATCACCTATTTTTATGGTTCTTACTGGATTTATTTTTCAGCAGGCGGACAATGGTTTTGCAAGGCTGATTCCCCAAAAGGTCCCTGGACTGATCCTGTTGAGGTAAAGACCAATCCGATAACTGGTCCGCTTGGATACGACAACTCCATTTTTATTGACGACGATGGCAGGCCATATATGGTGATCAAAAATGGACAGAAAGTAAATCGGTTTCAGGAGCTTGGGAAAGATGGCCAATTAACAGGTACTGTGATGAACCTCGACTGGATCAATGCGAAATTGCAATACAGTTGGGCTGAAGGGCCTGTCATGTGCAAACGGAATGGAATTTATTACTATTTCCCTGCCGGGGATGTGTCTGGTGGACAATATGTAATGCGTGGTAAAGAACTGACTGCCGATTCAACCAAATGGGAAAGGCTGGGTAATTTTTTTAAACCTATTTCCGACAATAATATTGGTTTCCGTCGCCCAAACCATATGTCGGCACCTTTTCAATTGGCTGATGGAACCTGGTGGACCATTGCCCAAAGCTATGAGAAATACGATGGTGATGACTGGTCGGGTACCGGGCGTCAAACTTCACTGTATCAGGTAATTTGGGAAGGCGATCGTCCGTGGGGCATTGCTCCGACTACCCAACCATTGTTGAAACCGAACCTTCCCCAATCGGGCCTTTTATGGAGAAGTGTCCAGAGTGATGATTTTGAAGCAGATGTTTTAAGCGACAATTGGCATTTTCTGACCAAAAAAGCTGCCTCGGCAGTTTCTCTTTCGGCAAGAAAAGGTTGGGTTAGACTTACTCCTGAGACTGAACGCACCCATCTGGTTCAGAAAGAGACCGACCATTATTATACCATTGTCACGAAAGTTGATTTGGATGCTGCAGATGCTGCAAAGAAAGCAGGTATTTACCTCACCAATGGTAATCAAAAGGTGGTTGTGAAATTATATACAGGTTTCGATAATGGGAAAAAAATCATTTTTGAACTGGATAAAGAAACCCGTAGCATTGCCAACGAATTTGGGAATACCGTCTGGCTGAAAATTGAACGCAACTGGCACAATTTAAACGCGTGGTGCAGTGGTGATGGAATTACCTGGAAATCAATTGGTGACCCGATCAGTGCTGTAAATCTGGATAAAGTACAGCCAAATTACAACTCATGGGTAGGTACAAGTATTGGTTTATTTGCCGAAGGCAAACCTGCCGATTTCGATTTCTTTATTTGTAAGGACGGATTTTCACCCCTACTTGCTGCAGGATACAGCAATTCTTTCGGTATTAAAACAATCAAAAATGAATCGGGGAAAGTCGTCACCAACACTTCTTCAAATGGCGGATGGTTCATGATTTCGGGAGTGGATTTGGGGAAAACATCTCCATCTTCAATAGAAATAATGGCTTCTTCAACATCAAAAGGCAAAATTGAAATCTGGCTGGACGATTTAAAAACAGGTAAACTGATCGCAACAGTTTCAGTAAGTTCTTCGGGAGATGAAGATAGCTGGAAGGCTTTCTCCAAAGCTGTCAAAAGAGTTTCAGGTCATCACGACGTGTTTGTGAAATTTCCTACAGCCAATGAAGGTTCGATAAAAATAAAATCCATAAGATTCCTCAAATAAAATCAAATAGAAATAGGAGAATTGCCATGAAAAAGAAAACCCGTTTTTTGAGCATTTTAATGCTGGTGCTTATATTGCCGGCTACTATGATGTTGGTTATTGCAAAGTCAGGAGGTTTAAGTAAAATTACTCCTTCCAGGCCTGAAGGTCCATGTGACATTTATGCCGCTGCGAAAAATCCCTGTGTGGCTGCCCACAGCACCACCCGTGCGTTGTACGCGTCCTATAATGGACCATTGTATCAGGTGATGCGCCAGTCGGACGGAAAGAAACTGGATATTGGGGTAGTCCAACCCAGTGAGGGTGATCCTGGTGGATATGCCGATGCAGCCGCCCAGGATGCATTTTGTGCCAATACTTACTGCTGGATCACAACGATCTACGACCAGTCAGGAAAAGGAAACCACCTCGTTCAGGCACCCCGTGGTGGGTTCAGTGGACCCGCGATGGGTGGGTTTAACAACATTCCGATTGCTGACATGGCGCCAATTACCCTCATGGGACATAAGGTTTATGGCGTTTTCATCGAGCCTGGAATGGGTCTTCGGTGGAACGATGCCAAGGGCACTGCAGTTGACGACCAGGCTGAGGGTCAGTACTGGGTCATTAACGGACACCATTACAACAATGGGTGTTGCTACGACTATGGCAACGCAGAAACCGACAGTCGCGATGACGGCGATGGCACAATGGAAACGACCTACTATGGCAACGCCAATTATTGGTATCACGGACAAGATACCGGCCCCTGGATCATGACCGATCAGGAAAACAACCTCGTTGGTTGCGTAACCAATTCACCTGAAGACAAGTACTGTCCAGACCTTGCAAGCATCCCATGGCGCTTTGTGACCGCGACTGCCGATGGCGAACCACACCACTGGAGATCGATGGGAGGAAATGCTGAACAGGGTGTGTTGCAAACGATGTTCGATGGAACCCGTGTACAGAATAATAGAAGCAGTTATGATCCGATGCGCAAACAGGGGGCAATCCTACTTGGCAACGGTGGTGACAACAGCAACGGTTCGCAGGGAACCTTTTATGAAGGTGCAATGACAGCTCCCGGCACTTTCCCAACAAAAGAAACCAATCAGAAGATCCAGGCAAATATTGTTGCCGCAAAGTATGATGTTCAACGTTTGAGAGTGACCCCGGCAAATGCAAACAACACTCCTTCTGGACTCCAGACCTTCTCACCAAAGTCTTCGCAAAATACGACTGTTACATTCGTCAATACCACCGGTACACCGGTGAAAGACCTCACCTTAAGTATTTCGGTGCCTAAGGGCTGGAAATCTGTTGTATTAAATTCAAATGAAACTTCGAAGGTATTTTCCGAAACAATCGCACCTGGTACACTTGTAAGTGCAAACTTCACTGTAACTTCTGGTTCAGAAGCCTATAATGGTGATTTGGTCGGTAAAGCTTCGTGGACAATCCCAATGAGTACGAAAACATTATCCGAAATCGCGATTGAAAAAGTACGAAACGTCAACCCTGTCAAGATAAATGAATTCCGTATCAGCGATGGTTCTCAGGCCAATGCAACCAACTCATTTATTGAACTTTATAATGCTGGCGAAAGTGAAGTTGATCTTTCAAACTGGAGCCTGACCCAACATGCAACCCAAATGCCCGTTTCTTCCTCTGTTAACATACCGACCGGAACAAAGCTTGCAGCGCATGGGTTCTACCTGTTAGGCTTGTCCAGCTCAGGACTGGCGGTTCCTGCAAAAAAAGGTGAGAAAACCCTTTACCTCAGGAGTACAACTGGATTGTCGGTTGGTGATAAAATTGAAATTGGCACTGGAGCTGGTGCAGAATCCCGCAAAATTGCAGCCATCGCTACACCACCGGAACCCGAGCAGTCTGTTACACCTTTCAGACGCAGAAGTTCACCGGAAACCCCAACAACATTGTGGCAACCTCTTCCTGATGGTCCGGTAATTTCGATTCCTGCCGGATCGACCAACCTGCCAGTTACGAGCGTGGACGGTTTTGAAGTGGGTAAAAAGATGGCCATCGGATATGGTGCAACTTATCCTGCTGTATCACAATCAATTGAAAAATACGAGGTCGTAACCATCACCAAAGTTGGCAAACCAGGCACCCAGGCATGGCTCTCGCTGGACGCTAAA
>CAIYPA010000417.1 GCA_903927965.1 uncultured Bacteroidia bacterium
AAAGGAATGGTTGAAATATGCAAAAGATGCAGCAGCTTTGTTTTCGACATGGACCGTTTCGTACGATTACAAATTTCCATCCGGAAGTGCCATGAACAGGATCGATGCAAGGTCAACCGGTGCAGTTTGGGCCTCCATCCAAAATGCGCATGGTGCTCCCGGGATGTATATTTTGTCTGGCAACTTCCTGTTGAAGTTGTACCGCGCCACCAACGACAAAAGGTATCTGGAACTGTTGCAGGACATTGCTCATAATGTTGTTCAATATACAACTACCAAAACCAATCCTGTTGTTCCCAAGGCAGTTCCGGGTTCAGTCTCCGAACGAGTTAACCTAAGCGATTGGGAAGGAGCCGACAATGTGGGTGGCAGCATCCCTGATGGTGACTCCAATATGGCCTGGGGAATTGTGACTTCATTGACAATCACCCAAAATCCGGGTATTTATTTACGTTACGATACGGGTGACCTGTTTGCTCTTGACAATGTTGAGGTTGTAATTACCGGACGTGACAAAAATGGGATCCATCTTAAAATGACGAATCCTACCCCTTATGACGGACGGGTTTCTATCTTGTCGGAAAACTTCGGTCAATCAAAAAAGACATTGGACAGGTACGCTTATATGAACTGGCCCAAAGTTGAAGTAAAATCGAACAGGACTAAAGAATTCACTGTCTCATCTGATGGAAAAATCATAACGAATTAATATAGAATTAAGTAATGAGAAAATTACGGTTGATAGCGATTTGTTTCTTTGTGATTATTACGGTCAAGGGTCAGCAGACGGGAAAAACCAACCTTTTATCCAAAGGAGACCTTGATTATCTGAAAGACCTTACACAAGCTGTTGTTGACAGTTCAAGGATCCTTCCTGGACAAAAAATCTCAAAAAACTTTGGCCCGAACAATACTGGTGGAAACCTGATCCGTCCAGGTGGAAGGGACTGCTATCCATCCTTTTGGATCCGCGATTATGCGATGTCTCTTGAATGTGGGTTTATTTCTATTAATGAACAGAAGCAGATGCTGATTTTAACGGCAGCTACCCAATGTGATCAGACTTACATAACCAAAGCGGGAAGTATGGTTCCAATGGGTGCGATAGCCGACCATATCCGCATCGATGACAGTAAACCGATCTATTTCCCTGGAACATATAGTTATAGTGGACAGGGTGGTAAAACCTTTGGGATGTTCCCGCCTTATTGTGACCAGTATTACTTTGTCCACATGGCGGATTATTACGTCAAAACTAGCAACTCGGCTGAAATTTTAAACAAGGAAATTAATGGGATCAAGCTGATAGACCGCTTAGAAATGGCCTATAAAGTTTCACCTACGCAGCAGGATGGAGTCTTGATCTATACGACTGATGAATTCAGGGGGATCGATTTTGGGTTCAGGGACGTGATCAACATGACAGGAGACCTTTGTTTTCCATCGTTGTTAAAATACAGGGCATCTTTGGAGTTGGCAGAGTTATTTGGGATGATAAATAAATCTGATATAAAATTGAAATATATTGAAATAGGAAACAGGTTGAAAAAAGAGATTCCTATTGTTTTTCTTGATAAACACGGGATGCTTTTGTCGTCAACAGGTAAAAGCAATCAACCTGATGTGTGGAGTACGGCAATGGCGGTTAACCTTGGCATTTTGGATGGTGATCAGTTGGATAAAACGTGCCGGTTTCTGGCCGATGCTTACAAACAAGGGACTTTGGCAAAAAAGGGGAATATCCGCCATATCCTGACTTCCGATGATTTCAGTGAATCAACTGCCTGGGAAAAAAGCCTTGCGTTAAAAAATACCTACCAAAATGGGGCGTATTGGGGAACCGCGACTGGATGGGTTTGTCAGGCAATTGGTAAAGTTGACGTTCTTGCTGCAAAACAACTTGCCAAAGAATACATTGACGACCTGCGTGAAGGTGATTACCGGAAAGGACCGAAATTCGGTGCACCTTGGGAGTGTTACAATTCCAATGGTACGCAAAATGCTGTCTATATGGCAACTGTGACCTGTCCATATATTGTATTTAAAAAGGACCAATAATGGGTCATTACAATAAAAAATAGTTTATTAATTCTGCGTCAATCCGCGGGACAAAGTTTTCTCCCGCAGATCACGCAGAATTTCGCAGAGCACTTTTTGTTTAAAATATTTGGGTGGTCTCAATATTTATATCTTTGAAGGGAATATTTTAATGTCGTATTCATAAACTTAAAATCGTCAGAACCATGAAAAAGAATAACCTTTTTATCCTTACGATCTTATTAGCATTACTGTTCGGATGTGTGACTACTTCCCAAAAACCTGAAATTGAAGAGATCAGGGCTTATGACATCGATTTCAACTGGGGCGAAGGCGGTCCCAATGGATTTGCCAAACCCGGATTATGGGCCGATGCCAATCCTGCCGACCACATCAACTGGTATGCTTCAATGGGATGCAATGTGATCCAGTCGTTTGCCGTTTCCTGCAACGGTTATGCCTGGTATAAAAATGGATTTGTCCCTGAGCAACCCGGATTAAAATACGATTTCCTGACGGAGCAGGTTAAACTCGCACATCAGAAAAATATCAAGGTATTCGGCTATTTCTGTGCTGGTTCAAATACAAAATGGGGCCAGGAGCATCCCGATTTAAGCTATGGGATTCCTGCCAGCCCGCACATTCCTTATACAATCCAATACCTTGATTATCTGTGTTCATCAATCGAGGATGCCATAAAGAAGACTGATATGGATGGGGTTTTCATCGATTGGCTATGGAATCCTGGGGCGACCATGGAACCTTATCCTCCATTAAAATGGATCCCTTGCGAACAGGTCATGTTTACCGAATTGTTGGGACAGCCATTTCCAGGAATCGAAAAAATCACTCCCGAAATTGAACACCAGTTTCGCCGCAAAGCGATCGACCGTTGCTGGAGCAGGATCAGGCAAACTGTAAAGAAAACCAAACCCGATTGCATTATCTGGTTAACATCATGTCAGTTAACAAGTAAGGATATTGCAGGTTCCGATATGCTCAAAGAGGTTGACTGGGTATTGAACGAAGCTGGCGATATCGCTACAACGGAATCTGTAAAAAGTATGCTTGGGAAACAAACACGATTGGTCACCTGTCTGGCCAATTGGAACAAACAGGATCCAGGAAAAGTAATCCCTGCGGCACTAAAGGATAACGTCGGTTTATATGGTTTTACAAAACCTGTAGTCGGTTCGATCATGCCACCAGTCGATTATTATCTTTCAAAGCCGGTCGATAGTTTGAAGGGCGATGCAAAGAATATCGCTGTTTTGGCGAGGGCATATAACAAACTGCCAATAGAATATGTAAAAAAATAAAGTTAACTACTTATGAAACAGATTTATACGTTTGTTGCAATTTTGTTGATACTCCAATCCTTTGCCGGTTTTGGTCAGGTGGCGAATTTTCCCGACCGGATCGAATACAAGGTGCTGCCCTTTTACAAAGTTCGTCCGGATGGAAAACCCGGCAGAGCCGTTACCCTTTATTTTAAAGGTACAAGACTCACATCACAGGCAAAACTGGAAATAAGGTGCAATAAAATGAACGAAATCCTGTCCATCGAAGGTGGCGTTAATGGAATCGATTCAATCGAAGTTTTGCTCCTTCCGGAAGTCAGTGTCAAACAGGAGGCAACTGTTTCCTTCAATCTAAAACAAGGAAAACATCAAATTGAAAAATCTGTTGTTGTTCCGGCCATGCGCCATTGGACAGTTTATGTTTATCCACATTCACATGTCGATATTGGTTATTCCAATACGCAGGAAAATGTTGAATTTATTCACAAGAGGAACATTGACCAGGGGATCAAACTGGCCGAAAAGACTAAAGGGTATCCCGATGGCGCACGTTACCTGTGGAATACCGAGGTGATGTGGCCTTTGGAACGGTATATGCGCAATGCATCTGCCGATAAAAAGAAGGATCTGATATCGGCAATCCAGAAAGATCAGTTGGTTCCTGACGCTGCTTATGTGCATGTCAACACAAGTACATGTAGCGAGGAGGAGTTGATCGAACTGTTCAAATACAGCAGGAGTATTGAAAAGCTTTCGGGAAAGCCAATAGATGTGATGGTCCAGGTTGACCTTCCTGGAATGGCATGGGGCGTTGTTCCCGTCATGGCCCATGAAGGGATCAGGTATATTATGATGATGCCAAATGGCACACGTGGAAACCAGAAAATGACGTATGCCCTGAATCAGAAGCCTTTCTGGTGGGAATCTCCCGATGGCAAATCAAAGGTATTGTTTTTTCAGCCGGGTTCCTATGGGATAGGTCTTGGTAAGGGAAAGACAACAGGCCGACCATGGTTTGGCGAGCAGGATACTTCAAGGATTCCTGAAGTTGTCAAAACCGACCATCCAAGGGCCAATTTTCTGGACGATCACTTGTTCAGTACTTTGCCCTCACTTGAGAAATCGAACCACCTGATGGATATTTATGTGGTCACATGGGCAATGTGGGACAATGCCCTCCTCGATGCTGATCTGCCCGATGCCGTCAGTTCCTGGAATAAGGAATATGCTTATCCGCATCTTGAAATTGCAAGTGCCCACCAGATCATGCAAACCATTGAAAAGCGCTATGGGGCGCAACTCCCGACCGTGAAGGGTGATTATACCGAATACTGGACCGATAACATGGGTGTGGCTGCCAAGGAGAATAAAATGAACTGCAATGCCAAAGAGCGGTTGTTGCAGGCTGAAACAATCTGGACGATGTTACATCCCGGACAACCGGCTCTTCGTGCGGATTTTGATGAAGCTTGGCGGAATATCATCCTTGGTTCCGAACACACCTATGCTGCAGAGAATCCCAAGGACCCATTCTTTTTCAACGCATTGTTTAAAGTCAAGCAAAGTTATTTCAGGGAGGCAGAAGAACGTAGTATCGCATTGTTGAATAAGGCATTGGCTCCTGCAACCGATAGGTCGGCGGGTGCCCTTGGGCCAGATGAAGGACCTTCAAAAGGTGGTGTGGCAGTCATCAATACCCATTCTTGGAAACAAGGTGGGTTAGTCACCCTAACTCAGTTGGAGAGCCAAACTGGTGACCGCGTTGTTGATGACCAGGGAAATGAGGTGTTGTCACAAAGGCTCTCAACCGGGGAATTGGCTTTTCTTGCCTCGGACGTTCCACCATTTGGTTCCCGCCATTATCGGATTGTGAAGGGAAAAAATTCATTATCAGGTGGATGCAAATTTGCTGAAAATACATTTGAAAATGGTTTGCTAAGAGTTGAACTGGACAAAAATACCGGGAATGTAATTCATATTGTACAATTGTCAACTGGAAAGGACTTTGTGGATGCCAGAAAAGATGGTGGTGTAAATACCTTTCGCTGGCAACCAGCCAAAGGTTTAGGCAAAGCCAGGGCAGATTCCATGGTTTCCATCGCAATAAAAGAAAATGGGACACTTATCGTTGAAGTTGAGGTTACCTCAAAGGCTTCAGGAGTTCGTTCTGTGGACAGAAGGATAAGGCTGATAAACAATCAACCATGGGTTGAATTCTCGAATACAGTTGAC
>CAIYPA010000418.1 GCA_903927965.1 uncultured Bacteroidia bacterium
TCAAAGTGAAAACTGGTTGTTTGGACAATCTGAAAACAACTGAAGTCACTATAAAATTCTCTTTGAACTGCTCTTTAAAAATGCTTGTCCGGTAACCAAAATCACACTGACTTTGGTTATGAATTTTAAATTCAATTGCTTGCAAATCCAATCCTTTCACAATTGCGATCCCGGATTGGACTTCAACACCATAAGCACCAATATTTTGAACTGGAGCAGCACCCACGGTTCCAGGTATTAGAGACAGGTTTTCAACACCTCCCCATCCATTTGCGACACAATAGGATACAAAACTGTCCCAATCAACTCCGGCACCTGCTTCTACTTCCGCGAAATCTATATCCTCATTGATCACCTGAATTCCAACGATTTCAGGATGAATGACCAATCCATTAAAATGATTGATAAACAACAGGTTGCTCCCAGATCCAATGATCAATCGTTTCTCATTTTGGGCAATTTTCTCTTTACTAAAAAAATCCAATAAATCGGTAACGGTATCTACCGAAAGGTAATATTTGGCAAACACGTCTATCCCAAAGGTGTTGTGTTCTTTAAGTGAATGGTTGTGTTTGAGGATATACATAAGTAATATGAGATAAATACTGTCGTGTTGACACCCCTAAATCCCCTAATTGGGGACTTTCTGTATCTGCTTGAAAATCAAATCTCCCCTTTAGGGGTTGGGGGTTTAAAAATAGGATATTTAATAAATTTTCATTGCTTTTTAAGTCCCAAATCAATAAACCATCGGGATGGCTATAAAACATCATATCGAAAGACTTTGTGATCCTTTGCGACTTAGTGACTTCGTGACAAAAGTACTAAATGCCACAAAGTCACCAAGACACCAAGATTCACAAAGAACCAGATAGAGTTTGGGAAGTTCCCTATTTTTATAATTGAATCAGTAAAACCACCTTTTCGGTACCGCGCAAAACTTCCACACTGATCGTTTCACCATGTTTCAACTGGCTCATCCTGAACATATAGTCCTGAATGTTATTCACTTCCTTCCCATTGATCGAAGTGATGATGTCGCCTTTCTTCATGCCTCCAAGTCCTGCAGGTTTTCCGGGAGTCACAAAATCGGCACGCAACCCATTCTTCACGTTCCCGGCAAAGTCGGGCATAATGCCAAGCGTGACGCCTTTTTTGCGCAATCCACGTGAGACCTGCTCTTTTGGACCTGCTTCAAGATATGCCAGTTTGTTGTCCATATTGGCCAGATCGGTGATCATTTTATAGGAGACATCTGCTACCTTCACCATGCCGGGAAAGTTGATTTTTTGCCATGTATCGGCGGGTGTATGGTAATCGAGATGGGCACCAGTTGAAATAAACAATACCGGGATGTTTTTTCCATAAAACGAGGCGTGGTCCGATGGCCCGTAACCCTCTTCGGACAACGAAAGTTTAAGAACGGTCGTATCCACATCTGCATAGATCAATTTCTTCAAAGGTTCGGCTGTCCCAACGCCACCGATCTGCACCATCGAATTTTCGTTCAAACGGCCTACCATATCGAGGTTGACCATGGCATTGACTTTCGTAAGGTCAATTTCGGGGTGATCGACAAACTGTTTGGAACCGAGCAAACCCATTTCTTCGCCACTAAATGCCATTACAAGGATACTCCTTTTGTGGCTCTTGGGAGTTGCGGCCAGTTTTTTTGCCAATTCAATTACCATACCAACTCCTGAAGCATTATCATCGGCACCATGATGGACACCAACAGTATCCTGCTGACGGCTGGATGAACCTTTCCCACCCATTCCAAGATGGTCGAAATGAGCTCCCAAAATGATGTATTCATTTTTAAGGATTGGGTCTTCTCCGGGTAACACCATCACAACATTCCGGGTAGGAACAGTTGTTTCTGTCACATCTGCATGACCAGACACTGAAACATCTGTTTTAAAACTTGATGGTTTGCGCGTGGCATTCAATTTCTTTTCAAGGTCATCCACCACAGCTTTCTGAGGTTCGAGCAACTGATTGGCAATTTTTCTTGTGATCCGAATGGCAGGAATCCCAACCGACTGTTCCCCTTTTACCAATGCTTCAAATTTGTCTTCCGAATCAAAAATCTTCCCTGAAACCAGCAAAACAGCAGATGCGCCCAAATCTTTGGCCTGCAATACTTTATCACGATCGCGGCTATACCTGATATACGCACTCATGGTTTTGTCAACTTCAGGATCTGCCCTTAAGACCATCACAATCTTGCCTTTAACATCAATGCCGTCATAATCATTCCATTTCAGGCTGTCCTCGTTGATCGAAAATCCGTAGCCGGCAAAGACCACTTCCCCGCTGAACGAATTGTTCTGGGAAAAGGAGTATGGGGCAAAATCTGTTTCCAACTTTAGCTTTGCACCATTCACGGTTAATTCGTTGGAAGGGCCCAATATAATATTGTCTGTAACCCTGAACCGTTGGAAACCATTGCTATACAAAGGAACAAGCCCACTTGACTTCAGCTCCTTACGGATGTATTCTGCCGAAAGGCTATCCCCCTCACTTCCTGTAAGGCGACCTTTAAGTTTATCTGAAGAGAGATAGACCAAATGCTTTTTGAGCCCATCAATCGTAATTTTTGGGTCTTTTTTCTTAACAGCTGTAAAAGAGAGGGTTGCCAA
>CAIYPA010000419.1 GCA_903927965.1 uncultured Bacteroidia bacterium
GCCCCGATCACCTGGGTGATCCTTTCGGAGATTTTCCCGAACAAGATCAGGGGCGCTGCCATGGCAATTGCGACAACCGCTTTATGGATGGCCTGTTTCGTCCTCACTTACACTTTCCCAATCCTGAATAAATTGCTCCATGCAAGCGGCACCTTCTGGTTGTACGCCTTTATCTGCCTCTCTGGATTCTTGTTTATCCTGAAAAAACTTCCAGAAACCAAAGGCAAAAGCCTTGAAGAAATAGAAATTAAGCTAACCCATTAAACAATAGATAAATGAAGAATACCCTATTTTTAACGATTGCCATTTTGATGTGCATCGCTGCAAAGGCTCAAAAATATGATTTGAAGTCCCCGGATGGGAAGCTTACGACTGAAATAGAAGTTAATCAAGGCATTACGGTTAAAGTTCAAAAAAACGGCAATGCGGTTTTGGACCTTGGTGGCATCTCGCTTCGGACAAATGGTGAAAAGCAGCCATTTGCCAACTCGTCCATCAAAAAAGTAAACCGGCAAAGTGTTGATGAGCAGGTAAAACCCATCATCAGGGATAAAAGTGAAACCTATAAAAACTGTTACAACGAACTGACAGTCGTTTTTAAATCGGATTATTCCCTTACTTTCCGCCTGTTTAACGAAGGCCTTGCCTACCGTTTTTCAACGAATTTTAAAGACAGCCTGACCATTCTCAAGGAAAATCTCAATATCCAACTTGGGGAAAATGACTCGGTTCGTTTTCAGCCTTCGAAATCATTCAGGTCATCGTACGAAACACCTTACGAACTCAAGAAGTTAAGTGGAATTGAAGAGGGAAAATTGTGCCATTTGCCGGTCTTGATCCAAAAGCAAAATGGATTATTTGTAATGATCACTGAATCAGATTTATACAACTATCCTGGATCCTGGATCCTCGGTACTGGAAAGGCTAGTCTGAACTTTACGACCCCACTCTTGCCAAAGAAATATTCCTATACCGGCAATGCCTATGTTCAGGGACAGGTTGCTGAAACCTTCGATTGTATCGCGAAGGTTCAGGGAACAAGAACTTATCCCTGGCGGATTTTTGCAGTAACTGACAGTGAATCAGGATTGATTACCAACAATATGGTTTATCTGCTTGCATCACCAACCGAACTGAAAGATGTTTCGTGGATCAAACCAGGAGTTGTAATGTTCGACTGGTGGGGGAAAAACAACATTTATGGGGTCGATTTCAAAGCAGGGGTCAACACCGAGACGGCAAAATATTACATCGATTTCTGCGCTGCGAAAGGTTTCCGCTATTTTCTTTTCGATGACGGGTGGTCTCCAAAAGATGATTTGTTGCACACAGTTCCTGGATTGGATTTGGCCGAAGTCACCGCTTATGCCAAACAGAAAGGTGTCGATGTGATGCTCTGGGTGATCTGGCACTCCCTTTACAAGCAATGGGACAAGGCTTTCGACCAGTTTGAAAAATGGGGCATCAAAGGGATCAAAATGGATTTTATGGACCGCGACGATCAGCCGATGGTCCAGTTTTATGAGGCAATGGTCAAAAAGGCTGCTGAGAAAAAAATGGTGGTCGATCTTCATGGAGCCTACAAACCCTGTGGTTTGAGCCGGAAATATCCCAACCTTCTAACCCGAGAATCGCTCATCGAATTCGAATACAATGGGGGCAACAACTGGGACAATCCCGAACATCACAACCTGTTGCCTTATATCCGTATGTTTACCGGCCCGATGGATTACATCCCTGCAACCATGAGGAATTCAACGAAAGGGAATTTCCGTCCAATTGGTGATTATCCAATGGGACAAGGGACGAGGGCCCATGCAATGGCACTGTTTGTGATTCTGAGCAGTCCGATGGAGATGCTGCCCGATTCACCATCCGATTATTACCGCGAAAAGGAGTGTGCCGATTTCCTGACAAAAATTCCTGTGGAGTGGAACGAGACCCGTCTTCTCCAAGGTAAGATTGGCCAATATACCGTGATTGGCAGGAGATCCGGTAAAGATTGGTTTGTAGGGGCGATCACCAATCAAAAGGAACGCACCCTCGATTTGACTACCGATTTCCTTGCACCCGGCAAGTACCACATCGAACTCATTGAAGATGGGATCAATGCCAATACGCGGGCAGAAGATTTCAAAAAAATCAGCAGGGATTTTCAATCGGGCGAAATATTGAAGTTGAAAATGGCTGCCGGGGGCGGCTGGGTTGCTAGGATATCGCTGGTAAATTAGCAAAGGAAAAAGGCAGAGGAGAAGTATTCCGGATTCAATATCTTTTCATTTGATATCTATTTCAAAGGCACCAGTATTATTTTAAAAAATATTCAACGTAAACATATAATACTTAATTTATGGCAACTAGAATTTGTGTAAAATGTGGAAAAGAGCACGATGTTCATGGTGGCAAAATTTGTGAGAAAGGTCATTTTACTTGCCGATATTGTGCTTCCGGTCACCATCATTGCGCTGTCTGCGGGAAGAAAATGACGTGAAATTTGTTTTGAATGAAAAAGTACAATCCATCCGAAAGCGGCTTTAACGAAATACTCCTTTACACCACCCCAAATGGAAATGTAAAGGTGGAGATCTATTTGCAGAATGAAACCATTTGGCTTACCCAGCAAAAAATAGCCGATTTGTTTGGGGTACAAAGACCTGCCATTACCAAACATCTTAAAAATATTTTTGAATCGGGCGAATTGAAAGAGGAAGTGGTTAGTTCCATTTTGGAACATACCACTCAACACGGTGCAATGGATGGCAAAACACAAGAAACGAAAGTAAAGTACTACAACCTCGATGCCATCCTATCGGTAGGTTACCGTGTAAACAGCAGTCAGGCAACAGCATTCCGTATCTGGGCGACCGAAAGGCTAAAAGAATACATCATCAAAGGGTTCACGATGGATGATGAGCGCTTGAAAAACCCAAACAACATTTTTGGAAAAGATTATTTTGAAGAGCAACTCGCCAGGATAAGGGATATTCGGAGCAGCGAAAGGCGGTTTTATCAAAAAATAACCGATATTTACATCCAATGCAGTGCCGATTACAATGTAGGAACACAAGCGACCAAAGATTTTTTTGCTACTGTTCAGAATAAACTACATTGGGCAATAACAGGACAAACCGCTGCCGAATTGATTTTGGCAAGGGCCGACAGTTCCAAGGATAATATGGGTTTGACCACCTGGAAAAATGCGCCTAAAGGAAGTATCAGAAAAACAGATGTGGGCATTGCGAAAAACTATCTGAACGAAAAAGAATTGAAAGGGCTAAACCGGATCGTAACAATGTATCTGGACTATGCTGAAAACCAAGCCGAAAAAGGTATTATCATGTACATGAAAGATTGGATCGTGAAATTGGACTCATTCCTCCAGTTTAATGAAGAAGCCATTTTGCAGAATCAAGGCAAAGTGTCTCATGAAGTGGCCCTATCATTGGCTGAAGGTGAATTCGAAAAATATCGGATTGCCCAGGACAAATGCATCGAAAGCGATTTTGATAAAGCGGTTAAAAAACTCATTAAAAAGTAAGGATAATTTTAATAGCCTTTCAATTTTCGTTATTTATATATCTGATTTATAATATATTATATGCCAAAAGTCGTTTTATTTACTGCCACAACATTGGATGGGTTTATTGCACGGCCCGATGGGAACCTGGACTGGCTGATCGAATTTCCCAATCCAGACAATCTTGACTATGGATATTCTGATTTCATGCTTGGCGTTGGTTCAATCATTATGGGAAAGAACACCTACAATGAAATCCTGAGCTTTGGTTTCGACTGGCCTTACAAGGGAATAGAAAGTTATGTTGCGGCAAGTGACCCGAAGTTTGAAATCAAAAGTCCTGATACATTCTTAGTTAATGGGAGCCTTGCAAATCTTGTGGAACGGTTGAAACAGGAAAAAGGGAAAGATATCTGGTTGGTCGGCGGTGGAAAGCTGATTACATCGTTTTTGAACCATCATTTAATCGACAGGATGGTCCTGACCATCATTCCGACAATTATTGGTGATGGGATCCGTTTGTTTCCCGACAAACCCAAAGAAACAAGCTGGGCATTGACAGAATGCACCTCGTTCAAAACTGGTATTGTAAACCTCATCTACGATAAGATATAGCTCTGGCGCTAGTCGGTTGTTTTGATATAAAGGCAATTAACATATTGATTATAAATATTATAATATGAAAAAAATTAATTTTTTGGGATTTTTGCTCCTGTTGCTGTTTGCCAGTTGCAGCTCCAAAGTGGAAAATAAAATGGATCTTTCCGGCATCTGGAAATTTGCAGTTGATCCTACAGATAAGGGGATTGCAGAGAAATGGTTTGCCAAACCTCTTACTGATCAGGTGACACTTCCAGGTTCGATGGCCTCAAACGGGAAGGGCGACGATATCACTTTGAGTACAGCCTGGACAGGTCAGATCGTTGACAGCTCCTATTTTAAAAGCCCCGATTATGCAAAGTACCGTGAGCCCGGAAATATCAAAATCCCCTTCTGGCTGCAATCGGTAAAACATTACCAGGGTGCTGCATGGTATCAACGGGAGGTGGATATTCCCAAAGATTGGGTAGGGCAAAACATAAGTCTGTTCCTCGAAAGGTGCCATTGGGAAACCAGGCTTTGGATCGACAATCAGGAAATCGGCATGCGAAATTCATTGGGGACACCACATATTTACGATCTGACTTCAAAGCTCTCTGCTGGTAATCATACCCTGACAATTTGTGTCGATAACCGGACAAAGGAGATCGATCCGGGATTGAACTCGCACAGCATTTCAGATCATACGCAAACCAATTGGAATGGAATGGTCGGAAAATTGGTTCTCGAAGCACGCCCTAAACTCAACATTCGTTCAATTCAGATTTATCCCGATGTTCAGAACAAAAGAATTTCTGTCAAAGCCGTTGTGAATAATCCTACTGGTCAGATCGTTAAAGCAAAATTGAAAATTGATGTGTCTGGTGCAAGTGATCAGGATGCGAAATCATCAAATTATATCCTCAACGATGGTGAAAATATCCTATCAATGACTTATCAGATGGGCGAGGATTGCAAGCTTTGGAACGAATTCCACCCCAATCTTTACAAACTTACAGCAGAATTGACGAATCAAAATTCAGGAATAACTGATAAACAAGAAGTTAATTTTGGGATGCGTGAGTTTAAGGCAGTCGGTAAACAGATTCATATTAATGGGCAGCCTACTTTTTTGCGAGGGACACTCGAATGTGCGATCTTCCCGAAAACAGGCTATCCGCCAACGACTACGGCAGAATGGCTCCGTATTTTCAACATTTGCCGTGCGCATGGTCTGAACCACATGCGGTTCCATTCGTGGTGCCCACCAGATGCTGCATTTGAGGCTGCCGACCAGACCGGTTTTTACCTTCAGGTCGAATGTTCATCATGGGCGAATAGCTCCACAACTTTGGGTGATGGAAAACCATTTGACAAGTATCTTTACGAGGAGAGCCAGCGGATGGTGGAAAATTATGGCAACCATCCTTCCTTTTGTATGATGCTTTACGGCAACGAACCCGGAGGAAAGAATCAAGTCTCATTCCTGACCGATTTTGTGAGTTTCTGGAAGAAAAGAGACTACCGCCGGATTTATACCTCAGGGGCAGGCTGGCCAAACCTTGAAGTCAACGATTACCTAAGCACACCAAGCCCTCGGATTCAGGGTTGGGGCGAACAATTGAAAAGCATCATCAACCGTGCGGCTCCAACAACCGATTACGACTGGTCTTCCAAAATTGCCACACTTCACCAACCGGTTGTCAGTCATGAGATTGGGCAATGGTGCGTTTATCCGAATTTTAAGGAAATTGCCAAATATGATGGAGTGCTCCGGGCCAAAAATTTCGAGATATTTCAGGAAACCTTGAAAGATCATGGCATGTCACAATTGGCCGATAGCTTTATGCTTGCCTCAGGAAAATTGCAGGCTTTGTGCTATAAGGCTGATATTGAGGCAGCCCTGAGGACTCCTGGTTTTAGTGGTTTCCAGTTGCTCGACCTGCACGATTTCCCCGGTCAGGGCACTGCTCTTGTAGGCGTGCTCGATGCTTTCTGGGATGAAAAAGGGTACATTACCCCCAAAGAATACAGCCGGTTCTGCAATTCAACTGTGCCTCTGGCACGTCTGAAAAAACAGGTTTTCACAAATAACGAAATATTTGAAGCAACTGTTGAGGTGGCGCATTATGGCGAAGCACCCATTTCTGCCTGTACCCCGGAATGGAAAGTCGCAACTGGTGATGGGAAAATAATCCAGTTAGGGAAATTCCCTGAAACGACCATTCCCTTGGGAAACTGCTTCCAATTGGGAAAGATCGCTGTGCCTCTTGCCTCCATTATGTCGCCAGAGAAACTGACTTTTGAAGTTTCAATAAATGGATTTGCAAACAGTTGGGATATATGGGTTTATCCGGAAAAGAATTTGGAAGTTGTGGGTGTGGATAAGATTAAAATTACACCAGTTCTCGATAAAGCCACACAGGATTTTCTTCGGCAAGGTGGGTCTGTTTTGCTGACATTGAAAAAAGGGACTTTAAAACCAGAATTTGGCGGAAACATAGGTATTGGGTTTTCTTCCATCTTCTGGAACACGGCATGGACAAGGGGACAAGCACCCCATACTTTGGGGATTTTGTGCAACCCAAAGCATCCTGCTCTTGCCCAATTCCCGACCGAATATTACAGCAACTGGCAGTGGTGGGATGCCATGAGCCATTCAAATGCGATCGACCTGACAACTTTTCCAACACTGCAACCCATTGTCCGCGTGATCGACGATTGGTTCAAAAACCGCCCCTTGGCCCTTGTTTTTGAGGCCAAAGTGGGAAAAGGTAAAATCGTTGTCTCTGGAATCGATTTTAACGAAGGCTTGGATACCCGTCCCGAAGCAAAACAACTGCTTTACAGTCTTACAAAATACATGGCTGGAAATCAGTTTAATCCAAATGTTGAACTTACCGAAGCAAAAATCAGCTCGATCATCAATTGAATCCGAAATCCGAAATCAAAAATCCGAAATCAAAAAACATAATGAACAGATATACAAGATATTACATCATCACACTTTCAATTATTTATGTATTGGGTTCTTTCCCTCAAAGTTCTTTTGGAAGCGGGACAGATTCCATTAGCGTAACCAAATTTGGTGCTTCTCCTGGTTCAAGGGAGAACACTACACTTTTTGTGATCAAGGCACTCGAATCATGCAAAGGGAAAGAAAATGCTGTACTTGTTTTTCCGAAAGGACGGTACGATTTCTGGCCGCAGCATTGTATTGAAAAGGATTATTACGAATCGAATACAACCGACAACAATCCAAAACGGCTGGCTGTTTTTGTTGAAAACCAGCACAATCTGACAATAGATTGCAAAGGCTCGGAATTTATCTTTCACGACCGGATGCAGCCTTTTACTGTCGATCAAAGCACAAATATCACCATTAAAGACGTGAACATCGACTGGGATATTCCGTTGACCGCCCAGGGTCAGGTCATGTCAGTGACCGATTCCTATATTGAATTAAAAATCAATCAGTTGGAATTTCCTTATATCATCGAGAACAGCAAGTTGGTTTTTGTTGGCGAGGCATGGAAAAGCCAATGGAACGGTGTCATGGAATTTGACAAGGAGAGCCATTTGATACCTCAGGGAACTGGCGACAGCCCCTGTCTCGGAAATTCGTGGAACAAATACAAAGCTCAGGATTTGGGAAATGGGATAGTACGGTTGATTTACCCGTTCAAACGGAAACCTGCCGTTGGAAATTTCCTTGTGCTGCGCCACAGCGACCGCGACCATGCAGGTATCTTTATTTGCAACAGCAACAATGTAAACCTCTATGATATAAATATATACCATACCGCAGGACTAGGTGTCCTTTCCCAATATGCCGGAGACCTTACTTTCCGAAATGTAAAAGTTGTTCCCAATCCTGCCAAAACCCGTTATTTAAGTGGTCATGACGATGGGTTCCATTACTCGAACTGCAAAGGACAGATCACCATTGACCATTGCGAATTTGCCGGGTTAATGGACGATCCGATCAACGTACATGGGACAAGTGTCCGGATTATAAAGCTCATCTCAGGCAATAAATTGCGATGTAAGTTTATGCACGAGCAAAGTGTCGGAATGATCTGGGCCGTCACCGATGACCGGATTGGCTTTATCGAAAATGAAAGCATGCAGACTGTCGCAACAGGAAAGGTAAAAACTTTTGCAAAAATCGACAACGAAGTATTCGACCTTGAGTTTCAGGGTGCGTTACCAGTAGGTATCAAAGAAGGCAATGCATTGGAAAATTTATCCTGGACGGCTTCTGTTTCGATTACAAACAGCAATTTTAAAAGCTGTCGTGCAAGGGGGATCCTGATTACGACCCCAGGAAAAGTTGTGATCGAAAACAATATTTTTGAATCGAGCGGTTCTGCCATCCTGATTGCCGGCGATGCAAATGCCTGGTACGAATCGGGAGCGGTTACCGATGTGCTGATCCAAAAGAATGTCTTCCTCGACCCATGTATGACCTCTATGTACCAGTTTTGCGAAGGGATCATCAGCATTTATCCCGAAATACCCAAACCACAGGCAAATAAGCCATTCCATAAAAATATCCGGATCATCGGGAATGAATTTCATCCTTTTGATTATCCTGTCCTTTACGCAAAATCGGTTGAGGGTTTGACTTTTTCGGACAATACGATGATCCGCAGCAACAAGTTTACACCGTTTCATTCAAGAAAAGCCGGGATAACCCTTGATGCCTGCAGCAAAATCACGATTGCCGGGAACAAGGCCCAGGGCGATGTCCTTGGCAAAACTGTCAAACTTGAAAATATGCCAGCATCCGCGTTGAAGCTCCCCAAAAATGGTTTTTTCTCATTTGTAAAATAAACCCTGTTAATTCAAAAACACAATGAAAAGTAAATCAATTAATTCTATTTTATTGTTGATTTTTGTAGTTACAATGTTGGCTTTTCCAATAGGTTCTTATAGTATTTCAGTTGGAACCAAAAGTGCTGCAACTACCAGCGAAATCCTGACACCCGCACCAAAGCTTCAACCAAGAATCAACGGACCCCTGGTTTATGGTTGCCGACCTGGTCATTATTTTCTCTACCGGATTCCTTGTCAGGGGGAACGGCCCATCACTTTTGCGGCTAAGGGTTTGCCCAAAGAGTTGAACCTTGATCCGGCAACTGGCATCATCACAGGAATGGCACCGGTAAAAGGGGAATATCCTGTTGTGCTTCAGGCCATCAATTCAAAAGGTAAATACAAACGTAATTTTAAGATTATTTCTGGGGATCAGTTGGCATTGACTCCTCCTATGGGATACAATCATTGGTATGCCCATTATGACAGGGTCACCGACAAGATGATGCGCGAAGCTGCCGATGTGATGATCAAAAGTGGCATGGCCGATGTCGGATATCAGTATGTAAATATCGACGATTGCTGGATGAATGCCCCGAAAAACAATGATCCAAAACGTGTCGGTCCATTGAGGGATGAAAAAGGGAACATCAACACCAATACTTATTTTCCTGACATGAAAGGTCTTACAGATTATATTCATAACAAGGGCCTTAAAGCCGGGATTTACACTTCCCCGGGAACATTGACCTGCGGCGGTTTTACCGGAGCTTATCAGCACGAAGAACAGGATGCAAGGCAATTTGCGGCTTGGGGCTTCGATTTTCTCAAATACGACTGGTGTTCATATGGACAGATTATAGGAAAGGACAAAAGCCTTGATGCTTATCAAAAACCTTACAGGCAAATGGGAAAGATCCTGAAATCGCTTGACCGCGATATCGTTTTTAACCTTTGTCAATATGGAATGGGAGATGTCTGGAAATGGGGAGAAGAGATTGGGGCACAGTGCTGGAGGACTTCAGGAGACCTGGGTTTTGAATTGGACAAAATTTTTGATGTGGCGATCAACAACAGCAAACATGGGGATTACTCCAAACCCGGATCATGGAACGATCCCGATTACATCCAGATCGGTTACATTGGCGATGCCGGTAAAATGGGGTTGCCCCACCTTACCCCGATGCCACCTGTAATGCAGTTTGCCTATATGTCGTTGTGGTGCCTGATGGCCTCCCCTCTGGTCTATAGTGGCGATATGTCGAAGCTCGATGAATTTACGATCAATGTCCTTTGTAATCCTGAAGTCATTGATATCGATCAGGATCCATTGGGGAAAGGCGGAAAAGTGACCCTGCTCCCAAACAATTGTTTTATCATGGTAAAAGATTTGGCCGACGGGTCAAAGGCGGTTGGGTTGTTTAACCGTGGAAAGGATCCAGTTGAAGTCACTGCCGATTGGAATACACTTCAACTTTCTGGAAAACAAAAGATTCGAGACCTTTGGCGACAAAAGGAACTTGGAATTTTTCAGGAGAAATTCAGTTCATTGATTCCAGCCCAAGGTGTGGTGTTGGTTAAGATCAGGAAATAGTGATGAAAAAATGGCATTTGATCAGTACCAACAAATGGAATAAAATACGCTATACAGCTTATGCCCCTGGATATGACATCCTTGGTACGATTTTTTCGAAATCGAGGGAAATATCAATCAGGGAACTTGATATCCAAAAGGATGACCATGTTTTAATCGTGGGTGTTGGTACCGGTTTAGATTTGGAATTCATTACTGAAGATTGCAGGATAACCGCTACAGATATTACCCCGGCTATGATTGACAGGACTTTGAAAAGGAACAACATTTGCAAACGTAACCTTTCTGCCATTGTCATGGATGGCCAGAAACTTAGTTTTCAGGACAATAGTTTCGATAAAATTATTTTACATTTGATCCTGGCTGTAATTCCTTATCCAATTGCTTGTCTCAAAGAATGCGAAAGGGTCTTGAAACCCGGAGGGTGCATTGCCATATTCGATAAATTTGTACCGCAAGGCAGAGATGCGTCATTGTTGCGTAAATTGCTTAATCCCATCACCAACCTGTTGTTTAGTAACATAACCCGAAGCATCGGAACAATTGTCGGGGAAACCAAATTGTTGACTATTTCGGATTTAAAGGCTGATTTTAATGGGAATTTCAGGATCATCAGGTTGAAGAAAAAAGAAATATGAAACGGATACCTCATCTTTTTTGGATAGCAATTGCCCTGATTTTATTGGGTGGACTTCTTTTGGCAATCGGCCTTTACAATGCCCATCAAGTTAAAATAACAGAGGTTGAAATAAAATCCACCGATATTCCCAAGTCGTTTGATGGGACCAGGATGGTCTTTATTTCCGATATCCATTTTGGTCCTTATTTGTCACAACAACAATTGGCAAAAATCGTTGACCAAATCATTCAGATTAATCCTGAACTCATTTTACTGGGGGGAGATTATGTTTTTTACAGAAAAAAATACATCGCTCCGTTATTTAAGGAAATAGGGAGGCTTCATCCCCCTTTGGGTGCTTTTGGGGTGCTCGGAAATCACGATCACTGGGCTGATGACAATGAAACCAGAAGAAAAATGAAAGAAAACGGGATCACTTGTTGCGACAACAAATCTTTTTGGGTGAAAAAGGGGAGCGACAGTATCAGGATTGGTGGAGTGGATGACCTTTGGTATGGTACTCAGATGCCGGAAAATACATTGAGAGGCCTTAAAAAATCCGATTTTGCTATTCTTCTGTCACATCATCCCGATTATCTCGAAAATATCCATTCTAACCTTATCGACCTTACCCTTTCGGGACATACCCACGGTGGACAAGTTACACTATTTGGCTGGGCACCCATTTTACCATCCGAGTATGGACAAAAATACCGATATGGACTTATCCGTTCAGGGAATACACAATCCTATATAACCTCTGGAGTTGGAACGGTTATGCCCCCCATCCGGTTCTTCTGCCCACCGGAAATTGTTGTTTTAAGGTTGAGGAAAATTTAAAGCGAATAAATGTTTAATATAATCATCCATTTCTTACTTTTAGGTTTTTAAATATACCGAATTGTCATGCTGAATTTAAACCAATTGAAAATCCGAACCAAACTTAGAATCATGAGTTTGGTTGCCCTGTTAAGCGTTGCAGCATTGGGCTTTGTCTCCTATTATGCATTTCAAACCAGTAAATTGTTAAGCATTGTTTTTAATACCGAAAGGGTCCATAACAATACTTTTCAAAGGGGAGTGGAACGCTTTTACAATTCCAGTTTAACTGGCAACCATCAATTACTGGATTCAGCAGTTGTACAGCTTAATTCAGCCAACAAAATGACCTATAATTTCGCAATTATCGATCAATTGCTCCAACGGCCCGAAAAGGAGTGCATCGATATTTTGTATGACACTTATAAAGAGGGGTTTAATTATAACAAGGACAATGCTTATCTATTGAGCAGCCGCATCAAATTGTTTTTGGCAGTCAGTAAAAGCAAGATCACCGAAGCACAGCAAATTACGATGAAGGGATACCTCTTGGGCGAAAAGATCAAGAAACTGATGATGGACCAAAAGGACGGTAAAATTGAGGTGAGTAGTGAACTTGCTGTCGATTTGGACAATATGATGAACTTTTACCGGGATTTTGCCAGTATCTTTGTTTCCCTGAATGATTATGCGTCCAAAATGCTCCTTATAGCAATGTTTCTGATCGTTGTCATACTCCTCATTCTCTTGCTGGTTATCGGAAATTTAATTTCCAATTCAATCGTAAATCCTGTACAATTGTTGATCGAAAACTTCAAGTTGGTTGCCTTGGGAAACGTGGATTCAGAATTAGCATTTCAGGCCGATAATGAAATCGGGCAGCTTGCCGCTTCTTCGAGCAAGATCCAGGAGGGATTGCGCGAGGTAGTCGAGCATACTAAAAAAGTTGCTGATGGCGATTATGACCAAATATTTACACCACGTTCAAATGAGGATGCGCTCAGTATTGCCCTTAATATTATGGTGTCGAAGTTAAAAGAAGCGAATACAAAGGCAAATCAGGATTTCTGGTTTAAGTCGGGAATCAATTCGATCAACGAAGTCTTGGGAGGCGATCATAACCTAAATGACTTGTCTGCAAAGTCTTTGGACTTTATGATGGACTTCCTTCATGCACAGTTGGGAAGCATTCATTTGTATAATCCTGACTATCAACATCTTAAATTACTATCGGCTTCTGGATTCGATCCAAAGAAATTGAAAGAAAAGATCAAACTCAATGAGGGAATTTTAGGGCAGGTTGCAGCTAAGAAAGCAATGGTCATTCTAAATGATGTACCGGCTGAATCTTATGTTACATTTTCTTCGTCAGGGACTTACCTTCCTGGTCAAATTGTGGTTGCCCCGCTACTGTTTAATGAAACATTGGTCGGTTTGCTGGAATTGTCATCAATTAATAAATTCACAGAACTGGAAATCAATTTTATAAGACAGGCTGCCGATATAATTGCCATAAACATCAGTTCTACCATTAATCTCGTAAGAACGAACGAACTGCTCCAAAAAACGCAGGAGCAAGCCAGCGAACTTCAGGTACAGCAGGAGGAATTACGGGTAGCCAATGAAGAACTCACCGAACATACAAAAGTGCTTACCGAGAGTGAAAAAAGGCTTCAGGTACAACAAGAGGAGCTTCGGGTAGCCAATGAAGAACTCGAAGAGCGCACAAGGCAGCTTGAAATCCAAAAGGAGGATATCAGCCATAAAAACAGGGAATTAACCGAAACAAAAGATAAGCTTGAGTTTAATGCAAAAGAGTTGCAGCAATCAAGTCAGTACAAGTCGGAATTTTTGGCGAATATGTCGCACGAACTTCGTACACCCCTGAATAGCTTGTTGATTTTATCCAACCTATTGTCGCACAATAAGAAAGGAAATCTTACACCCGATCAGGTCCAGTCTGCGAAAATAATCTATAAAAGTGGCACCGACTTGCTCTATCTGATTAACGAAGTGCTTGATCTTTCAAAGATTGAAGCTGGGAAAATGACTTTTGAATTTGGCCTGGTCAATTCTTCCGATATCAAAGAAGAGATCCTTGCCGGGTTCACCGCTACCGCCGAGGATAAGAACCTTCAATTTGAAGTGGCCACAGATCTTGGTTTTCCCGATCAGATCGAAACAGACCGTTATCGGTTGATGCAGATTATAAAAAACCTCCTTTCAAACGCATTTAAGTTTACCAGTTCAGGTAAAATCAGGGTAGAATTTATGTTGCCACCTCCTACCGTAAATTTTACGGCACAGGGCCTGAGCAAAGCCAACTGTTGCTGTATCAAGGTTGAGGATAGTGGTGTTGGCATCCCAGCTGAAAAACTTGAGGCAATCTTTGAAGCCTTCCAGCAAGCAGATGGGAGTATTTCCCGAAAGTTTGGGGGTACAGGGTTAGGGCTTTCTATTTCGCGTGAGCTGATAAAAATGCTTGGGGGTGAGATCCAGCTTGAAAGCGTTGTCGGTAAGGGCTCCTCTTTCTTTGTATATATTCCTGTCCGCCAGATCGAAAAATCCACGAAGGAGACAACTGGTCTTCAAGGCAATAAATCTGTTAATCCACCGTCTCTTGTAGGTTTGGCCATTGATGCCGGAATTGGGAATATTAAAAATTTGCCCCATTTTCTGGACGATGATCGGTTTGAATCAGTTAGTGGCAGGACTGTTTTGCTTATTCATTCCTCTAAGCAACAAGCTGAGAAATATATGCAACAGGTAAGGGCGAAGAATTACCGGGTGATTGTTGCCGCTTCCATTGTTGACGGAATTCTTCTTGCGGAAGAATTTAACCCCAAGGCTATCTTGTTAGCGGGTGATCTTGCCAATAACAGGGTCAATTATGAATTGTTAAAATCACATACTTTAATCAGCAAACTTCCGGTCCATATCATTACTCCAATCGAATACCATGGTTCAAAAGAGGAAAATGAACTTAAGACCTTGGAAACCATTGAATTCGCAGATGCCCTGAAATCGTTGGAGAGTGATTTCCTTTCACCTTCCCAAAGAATTCTCATTGTTGAGGATGATATTGCAACCAGGAAAATTGTCAGGGACTTACTTTCAGAACTTAACCTTTTTATTGAGGAGGTAGGTTTTGCGGAGGATGCATTTAAAGTTCTGTCAAGGGATAGTTTCGATTGTATCATCCTGGATTTGGGTTTGCCCGACTATTCTGGCAAAGAACTGCTCGAAAAGCTGAAAGCCAATAAGATAAGTATTCCAAAGGTAATCGTTTATACTGGTAAGGAGTTGACAAAGGAGGAACACCGGGTTTTGACTGCTTACACCAATGCGATCATTTTGAAAGGGTTAAAGTCGGATGAAAGATTAATGGACGAGGTGACCCTATTTTTGCATCAGGTTTCAAAAACCATACCACAAGAAAAAATCAAAATCCTCTCAGATGAAGAAGATATTCTATTTAAGGGGAAGAAGATCCTCGTGGTTGACGATGAGATCAGAAATGTTTTCGCTCTTGGTAAAATCCTCGAAGAACGTGAAATAGAGGTATTTGAAGCTGAAAATGGCGAAGTGGCCATCGCTATGCTGAAAGAAAATAAAGAGATTGACCTGGTATTAATGGATGTGATGATGCCGGTCATGAATGGCTATGAGGCGATGCAGGTTATTCGTAAAACGACTGAAATTAAAAATATACCAATTATCTGCCTCACAGCGAAAGCCATGAAGGAGGATTATGAAAATGCCCTGAAGAACGGTGCCAACGACTATCTTTCAAAACCAGTCGATGAGGACAAGCTTTTTGCAATGTTGAAAATTTGGTTATATAAAAAATAAGGATGAAGATGAGACCTAAGATATTGATTGTTGACGATCTTTTGGAAAACCTGATCAGCCTTGAGGCTATTTTTGAGGATTTTGATGTGGACATGGTGCGGGCCTTTTCTGGCGAGGAGGCCTTAAAACAATGTTTAAAGGAAGATTTTGCTGTGGCCATTTTAGATGTCCAGATGCCGGGAATGAACGGTTACGAGACACTTGAAATGATGCGCCAACGAAAAAAGACCAAATACCTGCCGGTCATCTTCGTTTCAGCCATCCATCAAAGCGATTTGAATATTATCAAAGGTATTGAAACCGGTGCTGTCGACTTTATCCCAAAACCAATCATTCCGGATATTTTAAAGGGGAAAGTTCAGGTATTTCTGGACCTTTATATGCAGCGCAAAAAGTTGAACAATCTTCTGGCAGAAATGGAGGAGACCAATCTTAACCTGAAAATTGCGAAAAGCAAGGCTGAAATTGCAACCCACACCAAATCAATGTTTCTCGCCAATATGACCCACGAAATCCGTACACCCCTCAACGGTGTTATCGGATTGTCCAAGCTATTGCAAAAGACACCGTTAAATGATGAACAACAGGAATTATTGACAATCATCACAACATCTGGCGAAAACCTGTTGCAGATCATTAATGATATACTCGATTTTTCAAAGATCGAGTCTGGACAGATCCAACTTGAGCAAATTGATTTTGACCTGAAAGGACTGCTAAATAACGTGTTTCAATTGATGAAATTTAAAGCCGATGAGAATGGCATCGACTTTAGCTATCATATGTCAAATGAAATCCCCATTATGCTCAGTGGTGATCCTTTGAGGATTAGTCAGATATTGATGAACCTTGTCAACAACGCCATTAAGTTCACACACAAGGGCCGTGTTGAATTCAATGTTGAACTGGTAGATAAATCAGGAGATTCTGTAAGGGTAATTTTCAAGATCATAGATACAGGAATTGGTATCTCAGAGGACGGGAAACATTTTTTATTTAAGGAATTTTCGCAATCCGAAAACAGTATTACACGCAAATATGGCGGTACAGGATTGGGGTTGGCAATTTGTAAAAACCTGGTCAACCTGATGGGGGGTGAAATAGGTGTGGATAGTGAATTAAATCAAGGCTCAAAGTTTTGGTTTCGGCTGCCGTTAAAAGAGGCAAAAAATAGACTGATTGAAAATCAAAAACATTCAGGTAATGTCCCCAAGAACCTGAAAATACTTCTTGCTGAAGACAATCTCATCAACCAAAAAGTTGCAAAACTGACATTGAAACAATTCGGTTGTGATTGCGATGTTGCCAGCGATGGATTGGAAGCATTTAATCTCTTTGCAAAGAATAACTATGATCTGGTTTTAATGGATATGCAAATGCCAGAAGTGGATGGTTTACAGGCAACCGCCATGATCAGGGTACATGAGAAACTTCAGGCTCAGAATTTTTCTTCCTATATTGTGGCATTGACCGCTAATGCCATGGCCGAGGACAAGCAGCGCTGCCTATTGGCCGGGATGAACAATTTTTTGAGCAAACCTTTTACAGAAACTGAACTTAGCCATATTTTGATTGAGGCAGGTAAACGCGTGGGAAAAAACCAATGACAAATGGAGCTTACAACGAAACAAATGCCGATCTGCTGAACATTGAAATGCAGTTATTGATGGAGGCTATCTTCCTGAGGTATGGTTATGATTTCAGGAATTACAGCAAAGCACACATCAGGAGAAGGGTTTTGCACCATCTTTCCATGAGCCTGATCCCAAATGTTACAATGCTTCTTGACAGGATTCTCAGGGACCGTGATTTTTTTAGTAATTTTTTGGATGATCTGTCAATTAATGTTACCGAGATGTTTCGTGACCCTGAATTTTATAAGTCATTAAAATACAATATAATACCAAAGCTTAAAACGTATGCTTATTTTAAGGTCTGGCATGCCGGTTGTTCTACGGGCGAAGAGGTATATTCGATTGCGATACTTCTGAAAGAGGAGGGCCTCCTTGACAGGTGCCAGATTTACGCGACCGATTTTAACCGCAAAGTGCTCGAAACTGCGAAAGAGGGTGTTTATCAGAAAAGCGATATAGAACAATACGATAAGAATTACGTGTTGTCTGGCGGATCGGGTAAACTTTCCGATTATTATAAATCCCGCTATGGTTCTGTAATTTTTGATAAAAATTTATCCTCAAAGGTAGTCTTTGCTGACCATAACCTTGTGACAGACAATGTTTTTGCAGAGGTTAATATGATTTTGTGCCGTAACGTACTGATCTATTTTGAGAAGAACCTTCAGGACCGCGTAATTGGCCTATTTTATAAAAGCCTGGTACCTGGAGGAATCTTGTGTCTTGGGACCAAGGAGAGCATCAAATTCTCCGGTTACGAAAATTTATTTGAGGTCGTTGATGAAAAACAAAAAATTTACAAAAGGAAGATATTATGAATTATAAGGCAATTGTAATTGGGACTTCATTTGGAGGATTGGAAGCTTTGAAAATCATCCTGCCAGGTTTGGGTAAGGAATTCCCGGTTCCGGTTATCATTGTCTTACATATTGGTGATCATAGCAATGACACTTTTATCAATTACATGAATTCGATTTGCCCATTAAAAGTAACAGAGGCAGAGAATAACGAGGAGATAAAACCCGGTCATATCTATTTTGCCCCGCCGAATTACCACCTACTGATTGAACCTGACTTTACGTTTTCTTTATCGACAGAAGAAAAATACAATTATTCAAGGCCATCTATTGACATTTTGTTCGAGTCGGCGGCGTGGGCCTATTCGAAAAACCTTATTGGGATTATCTTGTCCGGAGCAAATTCTGATGGAGCATATGGACTTAAGTTGATCAAGGAATTTGGGGGGATGACTCTAGTGCAAAATCCTTGCAGTGCGACTTCGCCAACGATGCCACGGGCCGCTTTAAAAATGGTATTACCGGAATATCGTTTGAAACTGGAGGATATCGCGGTGAAATTGGTTGAACTTACAAATGGCTGATTTATTTTTATGGATATGGGAAACCTTTTATTCATTGAATTGTTATTTATTATAGTAATCTGAAAAAATATTAAAAATATTAAAAATGAAAGAGAGTTCAGTTAAAGTGACATTTGCAGGTGGCCCCTTGACCTTATTGGGAAACGAGATAAAAGTTGGGGACACAGCTCCTGATTTCAATGCGGTAGGTGCAGGCCTTGCGCCGGTAAAACTATCCGATTTTGCCGGAAAAGTTGTTATTATCGCTGCATATCCGTCAATCGACACCGGAGTTTGTGCCGCACAGAACAGAAGGTTTAACGCAGAGGTAAATAATCTGGATGGCGTGGTTGTATTGTCCATTTCTTGTGATTTACCTTTTGCCCAAAGCCGTTTTTGTGCTGCAGAAGGTCTGGATAAAATTATCACCATCTCAGATCATAAAGACCTTGAATTTGGCGAAAAATATGGTTTTGTGATCAAAGAACTCCGTCTGCTTGCAAGGGGAACCGTGGTAATCGATAAATCGGGTGTGGTAAAATATGTCGAATATGTACCTGAAGTGACAAACGAACCTGATTATGAAGCTGCTTTGGCCGTGGTTAAAGGGCTTTAAACATTATCAGATATTGAGTGTGATTTTGGGCTTTTCCGGGAACGGGTAAATTTTTTTACCCGTTCCCGGATTTTTTCATATTTTCGATTTTCATTTGTACTTGGGGTTTCCGAACCATAGTTTGGATAGTAAGAGACCTACGGGTCAAGCGATTTCCAATCGCTTTTCATTGCCGCGATTGGAAATCGCGGAACCCGTTCGGAAATCCATGCCATTTGCGGCCCGCTGTCTGCAAGGTAAAAATACCAATTGCTCGGAAGGGATATTTTTGAACCCAAATTTCCTTGTCTGACACCATTCTGTAACACATAAATTGTTGATAACTCCATATAAATTGTTGATAACTCAAAATGATTTTCGGGTAACAACCAAAATGGTGGCTTTCGAAACAGATGTAAAAATTTTACACAACTCGAAAATTCTTACGCAAAACCATCCCTTCGACGGGTCTAAAAAGGGGAAAATAAGCCATTTTGATATTTAGAATGATTTTATATAATAGATGCAATGAAATGAAATACATTGAAATATGTTGAAATATTTGAGTGTTGCCCGCCTGATATTTTTGGCACAAAAATTTTTGGCACAATTAATGCTAAATACAAGTCGTAACGTTTAAAAACAAAAAATATTCATAAAATTTTAACTCTTAAAAAACAAAACACAATGAAAAAGTTAATCGTTTTCGCAATCGCAATCTTAGGCTTTACAACCGTTTCTTTGGGACAGTTAAACAATACTGCCACAGCCACAGCCTCTGGAACCATTGTTTCCCCATTAACAATTGAAAATAAAGGGGACATGGCTTTTGGTAAAGTTTACGCTAATACTAGTGCTGTAGACCTTATTTTATCAACTAGTGGATCACGTTCAGGAACTGCAGGTTATGATGCAGCATCTACTGCCGCTCAAGCTAAATTCGATGTTATTGGTACTGTCAGCACTGCTTATACCATAACTCTCCCTATAGGTGCCGTTTCTACTACAACGATGCCAGGTGGTGCTACAGCTATGACAGTTGATACTTGGACTAGTAATCCTGCAGTTGCTGCTGGAAACACTGGAGCTACGAGTACACAAAGAATAAACATTGGTGCAACGTTGCATTTAAACGCAAATCAAACTCCAGGAGCCTATGTAACAGCACCATTTATTGTTACAGTTAATTACAACTAAAATAAAATACAGTTAAAAAAAGCGCTGCTACATGCAGCGTTTTTTTTAACCTGTTATTTTACTATGTGAATATTGCGACTTTAGTTTTTACCAAATCATTCAAATCAAAATGAAAATACTTATTAGGCTGATATTTAGTCTTTTAATATTTTGGGTTGCAACGGTTTCTAAATCTAAAGCACAGGCAAGTGTACAAGCCACTGCAAATGCCGAAGTGATCGAAGCATTGACGACCACCGAAACCGCCCAATTGAACTTTGGGCGGTTTTCGCCCGAGACGCAAGGTGGAAAAATTATTCTGACACCCGATGGGGTACGGACGGTACAAGGGACAGTTGTCTTGGGCGGTGGGACCCACAATTCTGCAAGTTTTTACATTACCGGGCAGTACGAGGCCACCTTTTCGATCACCCTTCCTTCGGGTCCTGCTGTTTTGACGAATACCCAGAACAACAAGACAATGGAGGTGACCGATTGGTCCTCCTACCCGGCACCGGGAATCGGGGTCGGGAAATTGGTTGGTGGCGCAATGACGGTCCGCGTTGGGGCGGTTTTAAATGTTGGCGACTTTAATGCCAATCCTGTTGGCCTTTATGCAGGAATTTACGCGATTACGTTTGCGTACAATTGAGGGCATGGGGCATGGTGCAAAGGGAATTTAGCAAATTTATTTTTCAGTGACAGTTAAAAAATAATACAAATCAAATATCTTCTAACAGACAATGAATCAAAGACATACATAATTCATATTTGTTAATAATTCAAATTTTGCGCCCCTCCTGCCTCCTGCCCCTTGCCCCTTGCCCCCTGCCCCCTGCCCCCTGCTTTCGCCCTCCCTGCCTTATTTTCAGGATTTAACGATTTTAAATAGCATAGGATAATATTATTTGTATATTTGTTGCAAATTATCTTAAATCGTGTATTATGCGCTACTCAGGATTTATTCAGGAAAAATGGTTATCTGGCAGGTCCAATCCTTTTGTCTTATTGTGTTCGGCGATGGTCATACTCTCCGTCCTTTCATCAACGATGGTAAAAGCACAGGGAAACTTATTGATAACCCCGCGAAGAGTTGTATTCGAAGGCCAGAAACGGTCGCAGGACCTTAACCTCGCCAATACCGGGGTGGATACTGCCAAGTACAATGTGTCTGTGATCCAATACCGGATGAAGGAAGATGGCTCATTTGAGGAAATCACAACCCCTGATGAAGGGCAGAATTTTGCCGATAAATTTTTGCGATTCTTTCCGCGTACTGTAACCCTGGCTCCTAACGAAGCCCAAGTGGTGAAGATGCAGGTCATTAAAGCAAATGAATTAAAGCCAGGCGAATACCGCTCGCATGTCTATTTCAGGGCAGTTCCCAAAGTAACAGCACTTGGGACTGACTCAGTAAAAATTGATTCAACTGCCATAGGTGTTAAATTGATTCCGATCTTTGGGATTACAATTCCTGTGATTATCCGCTTGGGCGAATCGACAACAAAGGTAAGCCTGTCGGATTCAAAATTGGAGATGGTGAACGATACGACAAAGCGCTTGCAGGTTGTTTTTAGCCGTACAGGCAACATGTCGGTTTACGGTGATTTAATGGTAGAGCATATTTCCTCATCGGCCAAAACAACCCCGGTTGGCGTTGTAAGGGGTATCGCAGTTTACACCCCCAATACAATAAGGAAGTTCCAGATGGATTTGGACAATAAGGCCAAAGTGGATTACCGCAGCGGAAGCCTGAAGGTAACCTTTACCTCCCAGTCGGATACAAAACCTGAAAAACTGGCGGAGACGGAACTAAAGTTGAAATAATCGTAACTGACTATGTTGCTTTTCCCCCGGTTTTGGTACTATATATATTATGATTAGACTACTATCATCGGGTTGTAAAGAATTTGTCCTGGAAATGGTTTTCATTGTCGGGTTTCTGTTTTTGCCTGGGTTTAATGGGTATTTGCATAAAATTGAATCTGTTTTAGAGTATCGGAGTATTCACCTTTTAATACTCCGGGTGATATGAACAAAAAATTACACCCCTTTTTACAGCAGAATTTTCTAAAGCCTATTTTGGCTTTACTAATTGGTCTATTCTTTTTTGAATCAGTTGTTCAGGCAGTAAATAAAACATTTACAGGAATAGGTAACTTTAGCGATGCAGCTAGGTGGGGAGGAACCTTGCCAGTGGCAGGAGACGTTTTAAGGATAGATGGAACATGCACATTTGATAATGCAGCCAATAGTTTTGCCTATGGAACTCTACAGATTGGACGAAGTAATAATGGCGTATTACAATGGCCAACGGGGGGTACGAATACCCTCAATGTAACAGGTATTCTGGCAACCACAGTGGGATTTACAGGGAGCATTGATATGACCAATGGAGGAACTCTTCAAATTGGGGCAACAAATTGGATTACTACCGGACAAACTTTCACACCAGGTGCCGGCACGATTATTTGGGTAGATGCTGCTGGAAATAGTGTTTTACCAGCCGCCATTGATACATACAACAATTTAACTATAATAGCCACAGGTCGCACTGCAAGTCTTGGAGTAGCTACAACAATAAATGGTAATCTGCTTATATCGGCAGGAACACTTAGCACTACTGGTAGTAATTATGCATTAACTCTTAAAGGAGATTTTACGAATAATGCGACCTTTAATGGCAATGCTTCTGTTGTCAATTTTAACGGTTCAACCTCGCAGTCAATCACTGGTTCAGGAGCAATCACTTTTGCTACATTGAAAAGTAACAATTCGACAGGAGTTTCACTGGGCAAAGTGGTTACAATTACCACATTAACTGTTGCAGATGCAACATCTGGCAGTGTATTTAATGATGGTGGCTATGGAATTTTGACGGCTACCACACTGAATCTTAATTCAGGAACCTACAATTGCACGGCAGCTACCTTCCCCTGGAATACCCTAAACGCAGGCACTGGAACTATAAATTATGGTGCTGCCGGAAATCAAACGGTCGGTAATAATAATTATTACAATCTGACACTCTCAGGAGGAGGAACTAAAACCTTACAAACAGGAACCACCAATATTGTAGGAAACTTAACAGTTGATAATGCAACAGCGACTGCCGTTACAGCTTTATCAATTGGTGGTGATGTTATCTTAAAGCAAGGATCCGTTTTTACAGGTGGTGTATTTACTCACAATGTGGCTGGTAATTGGACAAACAATGGATGGACTAACTTTATTCCGGGAACGGGTACAATTAATTTCACAGGGAATAATTCTGCCATAAATGGATCACAAATTACCCAAACATTCAATAATCTTATCGTTGCCAAAACAAACAATCAAGTTTTAAGTGTAGGAAGCAGTATAACAACATTGAATGTAACTGGAAATTTGACAATGAATTCTGGTTCATTTGCACCTGGAACAACATCTACCGTGATTTCAGGTAATTGGACGAACAATGGTGGCACATTAACGGCGGGGACCGGAATTATAAGAATGAATGGATCAGGGAAAACGATTGGAGGAACGACATCGACCAGCTTCAATAATTTGGATATCAACAATAACGCAGGTGGAATCTTGCTTGGAGTAGATCAGTTTGTAAATGGTACATTGTCTTTGTCAAATGGTCTTTTAAAGCTTGGATCTTATAATTTGACAATTGGTCTTTCTGCTCCAGCAGTTTCAGGAATTTTTCATTCACAAAATATGATTATTGCGGTTGGCTTGGGAGAATTGAGAAAGCAGTTTTCTGCCAATGGATCATATGTTTTTCCGATAGGAGATGGAACGACCGTTTCGCCTATGACGTTGAATTTTACACAGGGGGCTTATGATGCGGGGGCTTATGCTGGTGTGAGAGTTACCAATAGCATGCATCCGCAAAATACCAGTCCAAATTATTTGAAGCGGTATTGGTCGGTTAGCCAATCAGGTATCCACTCTTTTTTATGTAATGTTACAGGAAATTATGTTTATGCTGATATTGTCGGGGCAGAAAATTTACAAAATGCGGTAGAATATAATGGTTCACTCCCATGGCTTATTTATTCTCCCCTTGCGAGTTATACACTCATCGCCAATGGTGTAGATACTTTTGGTGATTTTACGGGGATAGGATTACCGAATTTAAGCTCATCTGTAGCTTCGCTTGATGGATTTACCTATATTCACTATTACGGTCCGTCAACTCAACTACAACAATTCAATGTGACTGCTCAAAGTCTTGCAAACAATGTAGTAGTTACAGCACCATCTGACTTTGAAATTTCAACCTCATGGATTGGTCCGTATCAAACTGCTATTACGTTAAATCAATCCGCAGGAAATGTAAATTCAATAATCTATGTTCGGTTGAAAGCAGGACTTTCAGTAGGTAATTATTCGAATAGAAATATTGTTATTTCATCTGTTGGAATGAGTCCTATTAATATTCTGCTAACCAATGCAACAGTTACCCAGCCTACCTTCTGTTTACCGACCGGAGATAATACAGGGTATAGCATTACTATGGTTAAAATTGGAATCATCAACAATATTACCGCAAAACCAGCAGGCTATACAGATTATTCTGCCACACAGTCAACAGACCTTGTTCCCGGAAATACATATCAGCTAACAGTAAAGGTAAATACCAGTGGGAATAATCCGGTAGGTGCAAAAGCCTGGATCGATTGGAATAATGGTGGATTTACCAATAATAGTGGTTACCAGACCTATGACCTTGGAACTGTTACAAATACGACAAATGGGAATACCAGTCTTAGCCCTGTAAGTATTACTGTTCCGGTGGGAGCAAGTATGGGACCTCTAAGGATGCGGGTTGCGTGTTTATATTATTGGCCACCCTTTAATGCTTGTGATAATAACAGTGAAGTAGAAGATTATACATTAAATATTGTAAATCAATCAATTAATACTGGAACAATTTCCGGTTTCCCATTTTGTGCCGGAGCCTCAGTTTCCGTTCCTTTTACCATCGACGGGACTTTTACAGCAGGAAATGTTTTCACCGCTCACTTGTCGAACGCAAGCGGCAGCTTTACTTCACCAATAAATATAGGCACGATAACATCAACAGCATCAGGAACGATTTCGGGAACTATTCCTTCCAACACCATAGCAGGTATCGGATACAGGATCAGGGTAATAGGTAATAATCCTGCAACCACGGGAAGTGACAATGGCACTAATTTTACGGTTAATACTTTACCGTCAGCACCCGTATTGGGCGCCATAACCCAGCCAACCTGTGCGACTGCAACCGGAAGTGTGGCATTAAGCGGTTTACCTGCTGCTACCTGGACATTGACTTCGACTCCAGGCGCATTAACTCAAACTGGTTCGGGTACTACGGCTACTTTTTCCGGATTATCAGCAGCCACAACTTATACTTTTACTGTAACGCTTACCTCCACCGGGTGCACTTCTGCTGCTTCGGGAAATGTTTTGATCAATGCACAGCCCTTAACCCCTTCCATTACAGGAACTACACCGGGAAGCCGTTATGGAGCTGGGAGTGTAACTTTGAGTGCAACTTCATCAGGAATTTTAAATTGGTTCGATGTTCCAAGCGGAGGTAGTTCTCTTTATACCGGTGCTTCATTTACAACTCCCAGCATAGCTTCCTCTACCACTTACTACGTTGACGCGACCAATGGTAGTTGTACCTCTGCAAGATCATCAGTTTTGGCCACAGTAAATCCGGTATCTATTACAGCAGGTGGTGGAGGATCATCGTGTGAAGGTTCAACAGTAAACCTTACTAGTTCGGGAACAAATATTTCCAATCTGTACTGGACAGGACCCAACAATTATTATTCCCTTGATCCTAACCCTGTTCTAAGTGGTTTAACAGCCAATATGGATGGAGTCTATACCGTAACCGGAAGTTACCTGAACGGATCCAATCTGATCACAAATGGTGATTTTCAATCCGGTAAGACAGGTTTTACTACGGATTATACCCTTGCTGCACCAACTTCCACAGGTCTTACGCCTGAATCGACTTATGATGTAATTGCTTTACCCTCATCGCGACATGGCAATTTTTGCTCTTGTGGTGATCACACCACAGGAACAGGCTTACAACTGGTAATTAATGGTGCCTCCTCCGAAAAATCAGTTTGGTCTCAAACGGTAACTGTTTCACCGAATGCGGACTACCAATTTACCTATTATTTGCAAACAGTCGTATCGGGGAATGATGCCAATCCTTCAAAATTGCAATTGTATGTAAATGGGATTGCTGCCGGTCCGGTTTACACGGCAAATTCCACAACAGGTGTCTGGACCCAATTTACCTATAACTGGTCAGCAGGATCAGGGGTTACCTCTGCCCAATTATCATTGAAGAATGAAAATTTTGTCGCAAGTGGTAACGATTTTGCGTTAGATGATATCGTTTTCCAACGGGTAGTGCAATCCACATCTCCTGTGAATGTTTCTGTTAATCCTGCCCCGGCAGTAGCTTTTGTTGCCCAACCCGGAGCCGTTGCTACGATTGGCAACGATGTAACCTACACGACCCAGCCAGGAATGACGGGTTATGCCTGGGGTTTACCCGGAACATTGGGAACAGACTATACCATTACCTCGGGCGGTACAAGTACCAGTAACACTTTAACGATTAAATATCTTACATCCGGCAGTAAAATAGTTACCATTAATTACACTGATGGGAATGGTTGTTCTTTATCGTTACCATTTTCAAGCACATCCACAACGGCCTATCCTGCCCCTCAGGGAAGCCTCACAGCAAACGGACCCTTCTGTGTCACCGGAGCAGGACAGTTGACCTGGACAGCCACAATAGGAACTGGGCCTTATACTGTTGTTTACAATGATGGGACTTCAAATCGAACAGTTTTAAATGTTGTCAGCGGCACACCATTTTCCACTTTTACCACTCCAGTTATAAGTTCTACAACATACACATTGGTTTCAGTTACAGACAATAACTCCGCTTTACGAAGTACCGGTTTTACCAGTTCAACCGCGACTATTTTAGTAAGTAATTATCCATCACCACCAACTGCGGGGAATGTTACCATAACCTATGATGGGTTATCCCATACTGGAACTGCCACCCCACCTGGTGGAGCTTCAGTCGTATGGTACACTACTGCCACAAATGGAAGTGTGACCTTAGCTCCATCTGGAACAAATTTTGGGACTACAACTGCATGGGCGGAATCTGTCAATAATGTAACTGGTTGCAAGAGTGCAACAAGAACGCAGGTTACAGTAACCATCAACAAGGCCGTTTTGACCATCACCGCAGGGAACCAGTCCGTATCGTACGGTACGCCGGTGGCAACGGTGACCGGAGCTGGGAGCTATGCCCCGACTGGGTTCGTCAACTCGGAGACCGCCTCGGTGGTCAGCGGATCGGTGACCTATACCACCACCTACACCGCGACAACAGCCGCCGCCACCGCAGGCATTACCATCACCCCTGTGGTTACAGGGCTCACAGCGTCAAACTACACCTTTGCGCCCGTCAACGGGACCATCACCATAACAAAAGCCAGCTCAACCATCACAGCCACAGGCACGACCAGCCTGACCTATACAGGCCTGGCACAGGGGCCTTCAACAGCTACGGTATCAGGTTCAACGGGGGCGGTAACCTACAGCTACTCTGGGACGGGAAGCACAACCTATGCCGCCACTGCAACGCGCCCTACCAACTCAGGGACGTATCAGGTCGTTGCCACTGTTGCCGCAGATGCGAACTACAACACGGCGACCTCCGCGGCCCTCCCCTTCACGGTCAACAAGGCCGTTTTGGCCATCGCCGCCGGGAACCAGTCCGTGGCATATGGTACAGCAGTTGCTACGGTGACCGGGGCGGGGAGCTATACGCCAAC